>NZ_JBQFPG010000005.1:0-279443 GCF_056534355.1 Ruegeria sp. D7 | reverse complement strand
CTCATAACCTGAAGGTCGCAGGTTCAAATCCTGCTCCCGCAACCAACTTTAGAAAATCCCAGAGCAGCCCGCGCAGACTACAATTGATCACTCCGATCAATTGCTTAACGTCTTCAGCTCGTCAGGCTCATAACATGAAGGCCGTAGGTTCAATTCCTAATGCTGAAAAAAACACCGTGCAACATCAGATATTTACGCGCCGCCCTAGGGCGGTTTTGTTCATTCTGGGACGCCCCCAAAGTAAGCAAATCCGCAAGTTCCCCAACAAGTTTAATCGCATACTTCCGTTCTTTGGGGACCTACTGGGTCTCCGACAGAAGGCAGCGGATGATCGCCATCACCTCGGCTTTTGTGTATAGATCATTCAACGCTTCTTTTCAAAGTTAACTTGATGATTGTCGATGACTGAAGGCGGCTTTTGGGACGAAAGTTGTTAAGTGTCATTCATTAAACGCTACAGGTCAAAACCAGACAATCTGGTGCGATGTCTGCCGCAGATACAAACGTTTACCGGAACTCCAATCTCAGAATGGCAACATTTCAAACTGCCTATTCGAAGCGGACTAAGTACGTTTTCGCTTTGTCAAATTTCGCGTTGAAGGAACCCTTATCAAAGGTCTGAGACGGTATTGGGGCAGGTGGTAAGCCGGCAAAGACTACGTTTCACACGGCCAAGTTACTCGCAGCGAGCCAAAGCGTTACGGAAAAAACAAGAAAACGTATATGAAGTAACATAAAGCTTGCTGCGAATCGATGAGAGGCTTATTAACCGACCTATCGGTCACTTAATGATGTGAATTCAAATTCGGAGTAATCGACCTATGGACGCCTTTATCTGCGACGCCCAGCGCACCCCGATCGGACGATATGGTGGTGGACTAAGCCAGGTGCGCACAGATGATCTTGCCGCCCTGCCAATCGCTTCGCTTGTCGCGCGTAACCCACAGGTGGATTGGTCCAGTCTGGACGACGTGATTTATGGCGATGCGAACCAAGCTGGTGAAAGCAACCGCAATGTGGCGCGGATGGCAGCGTTGCTGGCAGGGCTGCCGGTGGATGTACCGGGAACGACAATCAATCGGCTCTGCGCGTCTGGCATGGATGCGGTGGGCATGGCTGCGCGCGCCATCAAGGCTGGGGATTATGACATGGCGATAGCGGGTGGGGTCGAAAGCATGTCGCGTGCGCCATTTGTGATGCCCAAGGCAACATCCGCCTTTACTCGTGCCAATGCCGTTTACGACACCACGATCGGCTGGCGCTTTGTGAACCCGAAAATGGAAAAGGAATTTGGTATCGACTCGATGCCCGAAACAGCGGATAACGTAGCGGAAGCTTATGGTATCAGTCGCTCCGATCAGGACGCGTTTGCCGAACGCAGCCAGGCCCGCTGGGCCGCGGCGCACCAGACCGGGGTGTTTCAGGAGGAGATCACCCCGGTCACAATTCCCCAGCGCAAAGGTGACCCGGTGGTGGTCGATACGGACGAGCATCCACGTCCGGGGACTACAGCAGAGAAACTGTCTGGCCTAAAGGGCATCAACGGGGTGGACAAGACTGTGACCGCTGGAAACGCCTCGGGTGTTAACGACGGCGCGGCGGCGATCCTGATGGCAAATGAATCTGCTGCGGCAAAGAACGACCTGACCCCGATTGCCCGTGTGGTTGGCATGTCCGTTGCTGGAGTGGAGCCGCGCGTGATGGGCATCGGCCCGGTTCCAGCCAGCCGTAAGGTGCTTGCACGGGCTGGGCTCAGCATCGATCAGATGGATGTGATAGAATTGAACGAGGCGTTTGCCTCGCAGGGCCTAGCCACGCTGCGCGAACTCGGGGTGCCCGATGATGCGCCGCATGTGAACCCAAATGGCGGGGCAATCGCCATTGGCCACCCGCTTGGAATGAGCGGTGCGCGGCTAGTGATGACTGCTGCCTATCAACTGCGCCGCACCGGAGGCCGCTACGCGCTCTGCACCATGTGTGTCGGGGTAGGGCAGGGTGCCGCACTTATTCTTGAACGTGTGTAAGGGAGGAGACCTCACATGTACGCTCAGATGATTAAAACAGCCGGAACAGGCGTGAAATCCCGCGAGGAGATGACCGAGCAGGAACGTGCGTTTCAGGACAAGATCGACGCCGATATCAAGATCGAGCCCAAGGATTGGATGCCCGACGACTATCGCGCGACACTGATCCGTCAAATTGGCCAGCACGCACATTCTGAAATCGTAGGCCAGCTGCCCGAAGGAAACTGGATCACCCGAGCGCCAACGCTGGAGCGCAAGGCGATCCTGCTGGCCAAGGTGCAGGATGAGGCCGGGCATGGGCTGTATCTCTATTGCGCGGCAGAAACGCTGGGTGTCAGCCGGGATGAGATCACCGAGATGCTGCTGGACGGGCGCATGAAATACTCGTCGATCTTTAACTATCCGACCCTGAACTGGGCTGATATCGGCGCGGTCGGATGGTTGGTCGATGGTGCCGCGATCATGAACCAGGTTCCGCTGCAGCGGACGTCCTTCGGACCATACTCGCGCGCAATGATCCGCATCTGCAAAGAAGAGAGCTTTCACCAGCGCCAGGGCTATGATGCGATCCGCAAGATGGCAGAGGGTACGCCAGAGCAGCGTAAGATGGCGCAGGATGCAATAAATCGACTGTGGTACCCGTCGCTGATGATGTTCGGGCCGTCGGACAAGGAAAGCGTGCATTCGGCGCAATCCATGGCGTGGAAGATCAAGATCAACACCAATGACGAGCTGCGCCAGAAATTCGTGGATCAGACCGTGCCTCAGGCCGAATATCTGGGTCTGAGTATCCCTGACCCGGACCTGAAATGGAACGAAGAACGGGGCCATTATGATTACACCGACCCGGACTGGTCCGAGTTTTTCGATGTGATCAAGGGCAACGGCCCCTGCAATGTCGACCGGCTGGCCGCGCGTAACAAGGCGTGGGACGACGGTAAATGGGTTCGCGACGGGCTGCTGGCTCATGCCCGCAAGAAACGCGCCGCAAATCTGGCTGCAGAATAAGACTGCCCTGAGGAGGATACCAAATGAACAACGAATGGCCCCTGTGGGAAATCTTCATCCGCGGACAACATGGCATGAGCCACCGCCATGTTGGGTCGTTACACGCCCCGGACGCGGAAATGGCGATCAAGAACGCGCGCGATGTCTACACGCGCCGCAACGAAGGCGTTTCGATCTGGGTGGTTGAGGCCAACAACATCTCGGCCTCATCGCCCAGCGACAAAGGTCCGCTGTACGAGCCCAGCGAAAGCAAAGTGTACCGCCATCCAACCTTCTTCGATATTCCCGAAGAAGTGGGGGCGATGTAATGAGTGTTCCGGTTTCCAATGACGCTTTGCTGCAGTTTCTGCTTCGGATGGGGGACAATACCCTGATCCTCAGCCATCGCGTCAGCGAATGGTGCGGCCATGCGCCTGTGCTGGAGGAAGACATCGCGCTGGCCAATACCGCGCTGGACCTGATCGGTCAGACTCAGATGTGGCTGGGTCTTGCGGGTGAGATCGACGGCGGCAAATCCGCCGATGATCTGGCCTTTCTGCGCGACGCCTGGGATTTCCGCAATGTGCTGCTGGTCGAAGTGCCGAACGGCGACTTCGGCCGCACGCTGATGCGTCAGTTCCTGTTTGATGCTTGGCATTCGATCATGCTGGGGCATCTGATGAAATCCTCTGACGAACGTGTCGCGGCGATCGCCGCCAAGGCCAGCAAAGAAGTTAGCTATCACCTCGAACGTTCGGGCGATACGGTTGTGGGCCTTGGTGACGGGACCGAGGAAAGTCATGCCCGCATGCAAGAGGCGCTGGACTATCTCTGGCCATATGTCGGCGAGATGTTTGCCAGTGACGATGTTGATGAAGAAATGGTTACGGCGAGGATTGCCCCGAACCCGGCAGATCTGCGCGCAGAATATGACGCTCTGATCGAGCGTGTGCTGTCCGAGGCGACACTAACCATTCCCGAAAGCCGCTTTGCCCATAAGGGCGGGCGCGACGGTCGCATGCATACCGAGCATCTGGGCCATCTTCTGACACAGATGCAGTGGTTGCAGCGCGCATATCCCGGCGCGAAGTGGTAAGGATCAATGCGGGCTTCAACGGATCAGGTGTGGGAATGGCTGGACGCTGTACCAGACCCTGAGATTCCGGTGATCTCGGTCGTCGATCTGGGCATTGTACGCGATGTGCGATGGGATGAAGACACTCTGACGGTTACCGTCACGCCGACCTATTCAGGCTGCCCGGCGACCTCGGTCATCAGCATGGATATCGAAACTGCGCTGCGTGATCATGGAATCGACGATCTGCGGATCGAGACAAGTATCGCACCGGCTTGGACCACCGATTGGCTCAGCGACAAGGGCCGTGCTCGGCTCGAGGATTACGGCATCGCCCCGCCGCAGCCTGCAGGTGGACCTGAACGCTGCCCACATTGCGGTAGCAAGGCGGTTGAAAAGGTCAGCCAGTTTGGCTCGACCCCTTGCAAGGCCCATTGGCGCTGCACCGACTGCCTGGAACCTTTTGACTATTTCAAGTGCATCTGAGGGAGGATCACCGGATGGCACGCTTTCATGATCTGGAAGTTACCGATGTTCACAAAACCATCCGCGATGCGGTGGTCGTGACGTTGAAACCTGTAAACGGTTCAGCCGATGAATTCGACTTTACCCAAGGCCAGTACCTGACCTTCCGCCGCGATTTCGACGGGGAAGAACTGCGCCGGTCCTATTCGATCTGCGCGGGCAAGGATGAGGGCATTCTGCAGGTGGGGATCAAGCGCGTGGATGGCGGCGCATTCTCGACCTGGGCCAACTCCGATCTAAAGGTGGGCGATACGGTGCAGGCGATGCCGCCGATGGGCAGCTTTTACACCGCAATCGATCCCTCCGCCGAAAAGCATTATCTGGGCTTTGCGGGTGGGTCGGGCATCACGCCGGTTCTCTCGATCCTGAAGACGATGCTTGCCCGAGAACCACATTCGCGGTTCACATTGGTATATGCCAACAAGGGCGTGAACACGATCATGTTCCGAGAGGAGCTTGAGGACCTCAAGAACCTCTATATGGGGCGTCTGAACGTGATCCATATTCTGGAAACAGACGCGCAGGAAATCGAGCTTTTTACAGGTCTGGTCACGCAAGACAAATGTGCCGAACTTTTTGAACACTGGATCGATATTCAGAACGTCGACACGGCTTTTATCTGCGGCCCCGAGCCGATGATGCTGGGCATTGCCTCAGCCCTGCGGGCGCATGGGCTGAACGACGGGCAGATCAAGTTTGAACTCTTCGCCAGCGCTCAACCCGGTCGGGTCAAGCGCAAAGTGAGCGGGGCGGACACGGCATCTCAGGACAACCAGACCAAAACATCAATCACCATGGACGGGGCAACGCAAACGATCACCATGCCGAAGGATCAATCGATTCTCGATGCCGCGTTGGAGAATGCGATGGACGCGCCTTACGCCTGTAAGGCCGGGGTCTGTTCAACCTGCCGCTGCCGGGTGCTTGAGGGCGAGGTCGAGATGGTCGCCAATCACGCATTGGAAGACTACGAAGTCGAGAAAGGATACGTCCTGAGCTGTCAGGCCTATCCGCTGACCGACACTGTAGTCGTGGACTACGATCAGTAGACGGAGGGAATGATGGCTGAAGACATGACAATCGAGAGCTATTTGGCAGCGGGTGGTGTCCTGAGTAATCCAACCAACGTGCCTCCGCGCTATCGTGCAGAGCTCATGAAATTGATGGCGACCTTCGTGGACAGCGAACTGGCCGGCGCAGCGGGCTTTGCCGACATCATAAATCTGGGCCCGGGCATAAAGGAACGCATCGCGGCGGCCAAGATTGTGCTGGAAAAGACCGACAACGCAGATCGTGTCCTGAAAATCATGGGCGAGTTCGGAGCCAACACTGACCGCTATGCAAATCACCATCCCTGGACCACACGTCTGGATCGTGATGCGGATATCGGGGCTACGCGGTCCGAACACGACATGCGCCTTGCTGTATTCAACTATCCGATCGAAGGATGGGAAGATGCCGTGGTTATGAACCTGCTGATGAGCCAGGCGGTTGACGTCCAACTCGCCCAGTTTTCGCAGTTATCCTATCAGCCTCTGGCCGAGGCCTTCCGCGAGATTTCCCCAATCGAGGCGCGCCATGGGGAGCTTGCGCTTGAGGGTGCGGGCAAGCTGATAGAACAGGGAAAGGCTGCAGAAATGCAAGCGTCGGTCGAATATTGGTGGCCCCGGGTCGCGGCAAGTTTTGGGGCGGGCACAGCCGAGAAAACCGAAACGCTCCGCAAGCTGGGGCTGCGGCAATTAACCGGGATTGAGATGAAAGATCAGTGGACAGTAAAAGCGACCGAACAGATCGAAAAGCTGGGACTTAAAGTACCCTAGCTTTCAAAGTTGGCGTTTACGGCTCAGCAACCCATACTTCACGGCCAATCCGCGAAGCGTGCGACGCTTTCGCCGATCTTTCTTCAATGACTGCTGGGCTTTAGCACCACATTTCCGATTGAACTCAAAAACGTCAATCACCCGCTCGGCGCAGCCACAGGCTTCGCCCAGACCTACATTGGCGAAATAGAATTTATCGAAACGATCAGGGCGTTGCATGGGTGACCTCCGCCCATATTGAACCTCATCCTGACCGCAGAGCCAAATCAACTCTGTGCCAACAAGGGTTCAAAGGCCATCAACACCTGATAATGTCAGATTGCTTACCAACGCGGCGTAATCGCTGCGCGCGTCGGCATCCGCCCCGGCATTCCACATGTAGAACCAGTTCAACATTCCGAAAACGGACATGGTCGTGGCCCGAAGCTTGGCCGCATCATCCTTGAAAGTTGCAGGCGAGATGCTGGCGATGATGTCACTGACGAACACCACCAGATCCCGCTGATAGCCACGCAGCAGATACTGCTGCTCTTCGGGCAATGCGGACATGCCGCTGGTTTGCACGCGATGCTCATCATCCACGCCTTGATAGGCCAGTAGGATTTCCCGCACCACCCGTTTCAAGCGATCCGCGGGTTCCATCCCGTCAAGGTCCAAGCCGCAAACCTGGTCACGCAATTGCAGCAGGTAACTGTCGAGAATATCGAACAGAATGGCGTCCTTGCTGTCGTAGTAGTGATAGATATTGGCCTTGGATATCCCGCACTCCCGCGCCAGCTGAGACATTGACGCCCGATCAAATCCTTCCTGCGCGAAGACGCGGGCGGCGCATTTTAGGATGCGAGTTCGTTTATGGTCGTGGTCTTTTGCTATCGTGCGCGCCAAATCCTGACCCTCCGTCTGTCGCTTAGCTGTCCCGATTGTCAATCACGCGCCGGGCCTTGCCTTGTGAGCGTTCTACCTCGCCCGGCTCGCCTATATCGATCTCGGTCGAGATGCCAACCACCTCTTTAATCCGGCGAGATAGCATCCGAGCAGCGGCGGTTTTGCTCAGCTCATCGGCTGCATCCGGCGTTGCTTCGACATGCACGCGCATCGCGTCCATCCGGCCAGCTTTGTAAAGTTCGATCTGGTAGTAGGGCGCCAGACCGCCGGTTGCCAGAACCTGCTCCTCGATCTGACTGGGGAAGACGTTGACACCCCGCAGAATGATCATGTCATCCGAGCGGCCCGTGATCTTTTCCATCCGACGCATCGACCGAGCCGTACCGGGCAAAAGCCGCGTCAGGTCACGGGTGCGATAGCGGATCATCGGAAGACCTTCTTTGGTCAGCGTGGTGAACACCAGTTCACCAATCTCACCATCAGGCATGACCTCGCCGGTCTTCGGGTCGATGATTTCGGGGTAGAAGTGGTCTTCCCAGATCACGGGCCCGTCTTTGGTTTCGACGCACTCATTGGCGACGCCCGGTCCCATGATCTCGGACAGGCCGTAGATATCGACGGCATGCATATCGAATGCTTGTTCAACCTCGGAGCGCATCGAATCCGTCCAAGGTTCAGCGCCAAAGACGCCGACAGCCAAGGAACATTCGCGCGGATCGAGTCCAATCTTGTGATACTGCTCAAGAATGTTCAGCATATAGGATGGTGTTACCATAATCCCGTCAGGTTTGAAGTCAGTGATCAGGTCGACCTGCTTGCCGGTCTGCCCACCGCTCATCGGGACGACCGTGGCCCCCAGACGTTCGATTCCATAATGCGCGCCCAGACCGCCGGTGAACAGGCCATAGCCATAGGCGTTGTGCACCATGTCGCCCCGGCGCAAACCGCTGGCACGCAACGACCGCGCCACCAGATCCGCCCAATTATCGATATCGCCTTGCGTATACCCCACGACGGTTGGCTTGCCCGTGGTTCCCGACGAGGCATGAACACGAATGATCTGCTCACGCGGGACTGCAAACAGACCAAAGGGATAGTTTTCCCTCAGATCGTTTTTGTAGGTAAACGGAAACCGTGCCAGATCACTGAGGGACTGAAGGTCGTCAGGATGCACACCGGCCTCATCAAACCGCTGCCGGTACATAGGCACGTTGTCATAAGCATGGCGCAGCGACCATTTCAGCCGATCCAACTGTAGGTTGCGGATTTCATCAATCGAGGCGATCTCGATCGGATCAAGATCCGCCTTGTTCGGAGTAAGATCCTTCATGCCATCCCCCTCATCTCAGGTCTCGTCAAACACCGGACCTTTGACCGCGCGGGAAAAGCCCCGAAATTCTGCGATCTTTTGTCCGGCTTGGTTGGTTATGGATACGTCATAGATACCGCTGCGCCCTGTCAGGCTCAGTTCCGTTGCGCGGGCCGTCAGCAGATCACCGGATCGCGCGGGCGCGACGTAGCTAATCACATTGTGCTGGGCGACCGTGGACTGGTTGCGACTATTGCAGGCAAAGGCAAAGGCGCTGTCGGCCAACATGAATGTCACGCCTCCATGGCAGATCCCGTGCCCGTTGCAGTGATGGTCAGCCACCTGCAACGCCAGCGTCGCAGCGCCTTCATCCATCTCGACCAGTTCCATGCCTGCCCATTTCGAGGCATTGTCCCGCCCCCACATGGCAGCAGCGGCTTTCTGGGCGCGTTCCTTCGGCGTCATCTCATTCTCCCCGAAATACTGGCGCGCGCTTTTCCAGAAACGCAGTAACGCCCTCGGCATAGTCGACGCTTTCGCCGCAGGTTTTCATTGCGTCCGCCTCAATCTCGAGATGATCGGTCAGGGTATTCGTGGCAGCCGCCTGTATCGTCTGTTTCGTCAGGCCAAGTCCCAGCGTTGGACCATTGGCGAACTGTTCCGTTAGTGCGCGCGCCTCGGTCATTAGTTCAGCGTCTGGAATTGCTTTCCAGATCAGCCCCCAATCCGCAGCCTGCTTTGCTGGCAGGGGTTGCCCAGTTAGGGCCAGCCCTTTGGCTCGGGCTTCACCCAGCAAACGTGGCAGATGCCAACTGCCGCCGGTATCAGGTATCAGGCCCACTTTGGAAAATGATTGGATAAACTTGGCGGAGTCAGCGGCAAGTACCACATCACAAGCCAGGGCTAGATTCGCACCCGCCCCGGCGGCAACGCCATTGACGGCGCAGACAACAGGTAATTCCAAGGACCTGATCAGGCGGACCAAAGGCGCGTAGAAGGTGCGAACCGTATAGCCCAAATCCGGCGGACCCTTCATCGTGGCAGGGTTTCGATCGCCCAAATCCTGCCCTGCGCAGAACCCGCGCCCCGCGCCGGTTAACAGCACCGCTCGTGCACCTCCGTCACGCGCGGCCTCAAGTGCAGCGCGCAGGGCATGGTGCATCTCATCCGTGAAACTGTTCAGGCGATCAGGGCGATTGAGTGTAATTTCAACCCATTGACCCATATTCTGCGAAATAATCGTGTCGGACATGCCCGGTTCGCTTTTCATAAGTTACAACAAACTTCTTGCATAAACCGAACGGTTGGTCAATAAATTCTATAGCCGTTTGTGACTCGGCGATCGGAAATGCCATTTGGCCAGCGGGCGGAACAGCATTTCTCGTCGTTGATAGTTACAAAACGTACCATTAACACATTCACGACTTGCGATTTTGAGGAGGAGACCCGGTCATGAAATTCACCAAGCTCACCACATTGTTGGCGTCTGCAACCTTGGCGGTGTCCGGCACCATTGCTTTTGCGGCTGACTACACCCTGACAATTTCCAGCTGGGCCCCACCCACCCACGGCATCAACGCAAAGATGTGGCCCAAATTCGTCGAAATGGTAGAGGAGGCCACTGACGGGCAGGTCACCGCAGAGCTTAAGCTGGGTATCGCTCCACCGCCTGCGCAGATGGACCTGATTATGGATGGCGCGGCCGATGCCTCGATTATCTTTCACGGCTATCAACCGGGACGCTTCGTCACCACCAAGCTGATCGAACTGCCTGGTTACGAAGGCTCGGCCGAGGACGCTTCGGTTGCCTACTGGCGCGCCTACGACAAGTACTTGAAAGCTGCTGACGAGCATCGTGGTGTCAAAGTCATCGCCTTGCACACGCATGGACCCGCGCAGCTGCATTCCAGCGCGCCAGTAACCACTCTGGATGAGGTTTCGGGCCTGAAAGTACGTATCCCGGGTGGCGTTGGCGGAGACGTTGGTGCGGCGCTTGGCGCGACCGGCATCCAGGTGCCCGCTCCGAAAGTCTATGAAACACTGGCATCGAAAGCCGCTGACGGCGTGGTCATGCCACTGGAATCGCGCAAGGGTTTCAAGCTGACCGAGGTTGCGCAGAACGTCTATGAGATGCCCGGTGGCCTCTATCGTGGTTCGTTTGCATTCATCATGAACGAAGACACCTTCGCAGATCTGCCACCCGAGCTGCAGACGGCGCTGGAAGAAAACGTATTCGGTGAACCGCTGAGCCGTGAGATCGGCAAAATCTGGGATGAGATCGACGCCACTGGACGTGAGGCAACCGAGGCGGCGGAGGGCAATGCGATCAACGCTGCCACAGATGCGGATATGGAGAAGTTCTCGGCCATCGCCGAAGACATCCGCGGCAAGGTCATCGCCGAGGTTGACGCAACAGGTGTCGACGCTCAGGCCGCATATGACATGATCAAATCGGAAATGTCCTCCAACTGATCCGACTGCAGGGCGGCTCTTGCGCCGCCCTGACTTACCCTGCGCGAGTTTCCCATGACCCCTATTATTCAGCTTGTGCGCCGTGCCAGCGCCCTTCCCGTGATCGTGGCCTGCATTGCACTGTTTATCCTGATGGTAATGACCTTTTGCGACGTGATCCTGCGTTCGGTCTTCAATGCGCCCATTGAGGCCGCCACCGAGCTGACGCGCATTCTGATGGCAATTCTGGTGTTTTCTGTCCTCCCGATCGTCTCCACCACCAACGGCCATATCGCGGTTGATCTGACAGACGGGTTCTTCCACCGTCTGCACCTGTCGCGCGCGCGGGACGTGGTGATCTATGTGGTTAGCGGCATCATGCTGTTCTGGCCAGTCCAACGCGTTTGGGTCCTGGCTGAGCGGGCGCGGGATTATGGGGATGTGACTGAGTATCTTTCAATCCCCACCTACCTGATCGGCTGGTTCATTACCCTGTCAGTTGCCATCACCGCACTGGTGATGATCGCCACCGGGCTGCTAAAGGCCTTCGCCCCAAATACTCTGTCGGAGCCTATGTAATGACCGCAGCACTGATCGGATTTGCGATTGTATTGACCCTGGTGCTGGTGCGCCTTCCTATCGTCTTTGCCATGGGTCTGGTCGGCACATTGGGCTTTGCCTATGAGCGTGGCGGCTCAATCTTTGATGAGCGCGGGATGAAGGCTGCCATGTCCATGGTGGGCCGACAGATCACCGACACTGCGCAGGACTATGGTCTGTCGGTTGTGCCGCTGTTCATCCTGATGGGCCTGTTCGTGAACAAGGGCGGCATGGCGCGCGAGCTTTATGCGGTGTCCAACGCCTTTCTTGGCCACATGCGCGGTGGTATTGCCATGGCAACGGTTGCGGCCTGTGGCGGATTTTCGGCTATCTGCGGATCATCGCTGGCAACCGCCGCCACGATGTCAAAGGTCGCGATGCCGCAGATGCGGCGTTACGGCTATTCCGATGAACTCTCGACCGCCTCGATTGCCGCCGGTGGCACGCTTGGCATTCTGATCCCTCCATCGGTCATTCTGGTCATCTACGGGTTGCTGACCGAGACCTCGATCGGGAAACTGTTCATGGCGGGCATCATCCCCGGCATCCTCGGCATTCTGTTCTACCTCTTCGCCGTGCGCTGGACCGTCTGGCGCAACCCCGAGGCCGGCCCAGCCGGAGAGCGTGCCACATGGTCCGAACGCATCCGTGCGCTGGGTTCGGTTTGGGCGGTGCTGTTGTTGTTCTTCCTAGTGATTGGCGGGCTTTATGGAGCCTTCGATTTTGAGCCCCTAAACCTGACATTCTCACCCACCGAGGCCGCAGGTATGGGGGCCGCTGGGGCCTTTCTGATTGCACTCTTTCGTGGGGGTCTCACGGTTGGCTCGACATTCGAGGTGCTGAAAGAGACCTGCTTTACTGCGTCTGCCTTGTTCGCGGTGTTGATTGGTGCGCAGATATTCTCAAATTTCATCAATCTGGCCGGTTTGCCCGAAGCCCTGATCGCGATGGTGACCGCCTATGATGTGGCTCCGTTTGTCGTGATCCTGATGATCCTTGGTATCTACATCATTCTGGGTTGCGTCTTCGAATCTCTCTCGATGCTGTTGCTGACGGTTCCGATCTTCTTCCCGTTGGTCACGTCTCTGGGCTATGACCCAATCTGGTTTGGCATCGTCGTCGTGGTTGTCACCGAAATCTCGCTGATCACTCCACCCGTAGGCCTGAACGTCTTCATTCTGAAAGGCGTGGTGGGTGACGTCTCGACCGGCACCATATTTCGTGGCGTCACTCCGTTCTGGATCGCCGATATCTTCCGCCTCGCGCTGATCGTGCTGGTGCCCATCGTGGTGCTGTATCTGCCGCAGCAAATGGGCGCTTTGGGACACTAGTCCCACCGCATCAAACAGGAGAACACCATGTCCCTGCATCAGATTTCCAGCTTCGCCGCTGGTACTTGGGTCGCGCCTGGAGAAGGCGCACGCACCATCGCGTCCGCCATCACTGGCGCACCGTTTGCAAGCGCTGGCAATGCCGCGCTCGACGTGCAGGCGATGCTTGACTATGCGCGCAATACCGGTGGCCCCACGCTGCGCAAGTTAACGTTCCACGACCGTGCTCGGATGCTCAAGGCGTTGGCGCAAGAGCTTTCGGCGCATAAACAAGCCCTTTACGACCTGAGTTTCGAAACCGGAGCTACGCAGAAGGACCACCTGATCGATATCGATGGTGGCATCGGCACGATGTTTGTCTTTGCCTCAAAAGGCCGGCGCGAGATGCCGGATGCGCAGGTTTATCTGGACGGCGAAATCGAGCAGTTGTCACGCAATGGCACCTTTTTAGGGCAGCATATCTGCACGCCCCTGCAAGGGGTCGCGGTTCATATCAACGCCTTCAACTTCCCGGTCTGGGGGATGCTGGAAAAGCTGGCCCCGACGCTGCTGGCTGGCGTGCCTGCAATCGTCAAGCCGGCTACCAACAGTTGCTACGTCACCGAACTGGCAGTGCGGATCATGCTGGATAGCGGCATCCTGCCTGCCGGTGCGCTACAGCTGGTCTCAGGCGGGTTGGGCGACATGCTCGATCACTTGGATTGTCAGGATGTGGTCAGCTTCACAGGCTCGGCGAACACCGCGTTGAAGCTGCGGCAGACGCCTGCGATCTTGCAGAACTCGGTCCGGTTTGTGGCCGAGCAGGACAGCTTGAACGCTTCCATCCTCGGGCCCGATGCCACGCCCGGCACGCCCGAATTTGACCTGTTCGTCAAGGAAGTCTCGCGCGAGATGACCACAAAGGCGGGCCAGAAATGCACTGCGATCCGACGCATCATCGCGCCCCAGCTGCAGGTCGACGCCATAATTGCCGCGCTGTCTGACCGATTGGCAAATATCACCATCGGCGACCCCCGTTCCGACACCACTCACATGGGCGCGCTGGTGTCGAACGGGCAGAAAGCCGACGTTCTGGAAAAGGCAGCTCTGATCGGGCAAGAGGCTGAACGGGTTTATGGCAACCCCGACGCGTTCGACCTGCACGGCCCTGAAACCGGCGCATTCGTTCCCCCGATGCTGTTTTACTGTGCTGACCCCGACAAAGCGCAGCGCGTGCACGATACCGAGGCCTTCGGCCCAGTTTCGACCCTCATGGGCTACCGCGATCTGGATCATGCGGTGGCACTTGCCAATCGCGGGCAGGGGTCTCTGGTCACGTCGCTGATCACTCACGACACAAAGGTCGCGCACAACGTAGTGATGGGGGCCGCAGCCTATAACGGGCGGATTTACATCAACGACCGCGACTCGATGGCTGAATCGACCGGCCACGGATCTCCGTTGCCCCATATGGTGCATGGAGGGCCGGGCCGTGCGGGCGGTGGTGAGGAAATGGGCGGCGTGCGCGGTGTGAAACACTATATGCAGCGCACGGCCATTCAGGGCTCCCCGCGCATACTCAGTGGTATCAGCACCAAATGGGTGCCAGGAGCGCCCGAAATCCAAGGTCCGGCCCATCCCTTCACCCGTAAATTTGGTGAGTTGCAGGTCGGCGAGACGCTGCACACAGCCCCGCGCACTGTCACGCTGGAGGATATCGAACACTTCGCCAATTTCACCGGCGATACCTTTTATGCGCATATGGACGAGGACGCGGCGGCGCGAAATCCGTTCTTCCCCGGTCGTGTGGCGCATGGTTATCTGTTGCTCAGTTTTGCGGCGGGCCTATTTGTTGAACCGAACGAGGGGCCGGTGCTGGCCAATACCGGGCTGGACGGGCTGCGGTTCATGAAGCCCGTTGTTGCTGGCGACAGCATCAAGGTGCGCCTGACGGTAAAGCAGAAAACCCCACGCAATGACGATTATGGCGAGGTTCGCTGGCACGTGTCCCTGACCAATCAAGATGACGAACCGGTCGCAGAATACGAGCTTCTGACCATGAACGCCCGCTGACCCGCTGTACTACCTGTTTTTCTTATTGGGCCTAATGGGTTAAACTGGGTCCATGACCGAAAAGACCTCGTGGTTCGAAATGGCTGTGGCCGAACTGGCGGACCCGCAAGACCAGCGGGTCTGGTCGATTATCGTCTCGCTGTTTGGTGACATGGCACAAGAGCCCGGCGCGCAAATCTCGGGCGGTGTTCTGACCCGGATAATTGAGCCGATGGGCATCAAACCCGAAGCGATCCGCGTCGCTCTGCACCGGCTGCGCAAGGACGGCTGGATTGAAAGTGACCGGATTGGACGCGTCTCGCGCCATGTCCTCTCGGAATTCGGCCGGACGCAATCCGCCGCCGTCACGCCGCGCATATATGCGCGCGGTCCTTCGCCCATTGAAAATTGGCATCTTCTGATCGCCGAAGACGGGTCGGGCACTCAGGTGCTTGAGGACGTGATGCTCAGCGACGACTATATCCCTATTGGGCGCAACGTAGCGATGGGTGCGGGGCCTGTGTCCGATCAGTCAGACGGTTTGCTGGCCTTGGACATCTCTCCGCACGCAGCTCCCAAATGGGTGCAGGATCGGTTGTGTCCACCCGAATTGCGCGCCTCTTGCAAGGCTCTTCTGGGCGCGGTCGAACGCGCCGCGAAGTCCCGTCCCGAAGGCTGGGCGCCAACCCCCTTGCAGAGCGCAACACTGCGCACCCTGCTGGTGCATCGGTGGCGGCGCGTCGTGCTACGCCAGCCGGACTTACCTTTGGCTTTTTATCCTGTTGATTGGGCTGGCCCTGCTTGTCGCGATAGCGTGTTCGGGCTGCTTGATCTGCTGCCACGCCCCTCGGCTGACGTACTGAGCGGTAGTAGTTGACCGCTGAGCGGTCTGTTCAACCATATTATCAGTGCGGCGCACATACCGGGTGCTGGGAGCTTTTCTGACCAAGTCATACCAATTTACACACCAATAATTAGGTTGCGGTTATCTGCCTGCCAATTCAGCCGTTCAGAAAACGCATGGTGCAATCGGGCTCCGGGCAATACCATCGCCTGTGCAAACCTGCCGGAGAACCGTGATGTCGATTTTGCTAACGATTGTCTTGTTGCTGATGTCCCTTTTGCTGGGGATGCACATCTGGACTCGCCGCCTAACGCGGCAGGGCACCGAAATGGTGCCGCAACTGGGGCGGATCGTGCCCGTTCACGGTGGCAGCATTCACTATGTCGAAAAAGGCGACCCTTCCAACCCGACTATTGTCATGATCCATGGCCTATCAGGCCAATTGCAGCATTTTACGTATGCGTTAGTGGATGATCTTGCTCAGGATTATCACGTTCTCGCGGTTGACCGTCCGGGCTGTGGCTATTCCACGCGCGATGCTGCCCAGTTGGCGGAATTGCCCGAACAAGCCCGCATGATCCACGAGTTTCTGGAAACAAAGAACGTCGATCAAGCCACACTGGTCGGTCATTCTCTAGGTGGCGCTGTGTCTCTTGCGATGGCACTGGATTATCCCGACAACACGGCGGCATTGGCGCTTCTGGCCCCCTTGACGCAACAAATGCCGGAACCGCCCGCCGTTTTCAAACCACTTGAAATCCGTACCGAGTGGCTGCGCAACCTTATTGGCAATACAATCGCCGTCCCGATGGCCCGAAAAACCGCACCTCTCGTCCTGAAAGACGTCTTCGCACCCGAGCCCGCGCCCTCAGACTTCCTGAACCGTGCTGGGGGTGCCCTTGGTCTTCGCCCCTCGGCCTTTATCACCGCTTCACAGGATGTTGTTGGGGTAGAGGCCAGCATGGGTGCCCTGACTTCACGCTATAACGACCTGCGCGTGCCCGGAGGCATCCTGTTCGGCACAGAGGACCCGATCCTGTCCGCCGAGCTACACGGTGCTACAATGACGAAATTCGGCCTGACCTTTGAGGTCCTGGAACACCGGGGTCACATGATACTCATCACAGAACCCGAAGTCTGCGCGCGTTTCATCCGCCAGATCGCCGAGAATTCCCGCACCCGGCTGGCAGAGCAGGACGCGCATTGAATAACGCAATAAAGAATCTCGGCAGGCACGCTTTTCCCTCTTGACCCTCCCCGGCCCCTCGCTTAAATCGCCTCTCACTCGTGGCGGAGTAGCTCAGTTGGTTAGAGCAGCGGAATCATAATCCGCGTGTCGGGGGTTCAAGTCCCTCCTCCGCTACCAGAACTTCCCAAACAAGTATTAAGGCCCTGTTAGCTGCGTTTCCATTTGGATCGCGCCCTCGGGTTCCGTGCGAATTCAGACCAAGCACTGCAGATCTTTGCGCTTCGTTGGTCTGAGGTCGCGAAGCAAGTTCTACCGCAACGTAAAAGGTTGGTTCCGGGCATGAACCGCGTGATTATGGTACTAAATCCGAGAAAATCAAATAAACCGAACGATCGGTCGAAAATGTAGTTGAATACGAACGCAGACCGGGCCAGTCTTTGATCGCGCCGTGTCCGGGGATTCCCCGATTTACTACTGGCATTGCATTTCGTCTGAGGAGGCAGGATCATATGACCCAAGTCATCGGGTATGAGAAAGTGGGCGATATCGCCGTTTTGTCGGCTGAGAACCCACCCGTTAACGCGCTGGGCGTGGATGTGCGCCGGGGTTTGTTGTCTGCGATCGAACGTGCCGAAACAGAGGGCGCGCGCGCGGTTTTGATCTATGGTGAGGGTCGGACTTATTTTGCAGGCGCAGACATTCGCGAGTTTGGCAAGCCGCCACAGGACCCGTGGCTGCCCGCACTCTGTGATCGGATTGAGGCGTCGCCCTTGCTGGTGGTTTCTGCGTTGCATGGAACCGCGCTTGGTGGTGGGCTTGAGGTTGCTTTATCCTGTCATTATCGCGTTGCCGTGCCGTCTGCGAAGGTGGGGTTGCCCGAGGTTAATCTTGGTATCATTCCCGGTGCTGGCGGCACCCAGCGACTGCCGCGTGTTGCCGGGGTCGAGGCCGCATTGAACATGATCACGACGGCGCGGCACGTTCGTGCGCCAGAAGCGCTTGAGATGGGTGTGCTGGACAAAGTTCAGGATGGTGATCCGCGCGAGATCGGCCTGGCCTATGTCAGAGAGCTGCTTGCAACCGATGCACCTCGGCGTCCTGTTTGCGATATGGACCGGCCCGCCCCAATCGATTTTGATGCGGCCTATAACGCGGTGCTGAAGAAGGCCCGGGGCCAACTGTCGCCTGCGATTGCAGTGCGGGCAATACAAGCCAGTTGCGAGGCCGAGGATTTTGCATCCGGTTTGGCTCGCGAACGGGAATTGTTCATGGACCTGATGGGCTCGGATCAGCGCAAAGGGTTGATCCACGCATTCTTTGCGGAACGTGCGGTTGCAAAATTGCCCGAGTTGAATGGGGTCGAGCCGCGGGACCTGCAACAGGTCGGCGTCATCGGCGGCGGCACGATGGGCGCTGGGATTGCCACCTCAGTTCTGCTGGCGGGGCTTCCTGTCGTGCTGCTTGAGATGTCACACGAGGCAGCGCGGTCCGCTAAAGATCGTATCGCGGCAAATCTGGCTGGCGCCGTGAGGCGCGGAAAGCTGAGCCAGGACAAACATGATGATATTCTGCAGAACCGGCTGACCCTGGCCACGGACTATGACGCACTGAGTGGCGTCGATCTGGTGATCGAAGCCGTGTTCGAGGACATGGCAGTGAAGAAAAAGGTTTTTGCGCAACTGGATGCGGTCTGCAAAAGCGGTGCGGTATTGGCGACCAATACCTCATACCTTGATATCAACGAAATTGCCGGATCGACCGAAAGGTCACGGGATGTCATCGGTCTGCATTTCTTCTCCCCAGCACATGTGATGAAACTGCTTGAGATCGTGGTGGCGGATCACACCGCGCCCGAAGTTGTGGCAACGGGTTTCGCGTTGGGCAAGAGGTTGGGCAAGGTGGCCGTTCGGGCAGGTGTGTGCGACGGGTTCATAGGTAATCGGATTTTGGGCACATATCGGAACTGTGCTGATCACATGGTGCTGGATGGGGCGAGCCCATTCCAGATCGATGCTGCGCTGACCGGGTTTGGATTTGCGATGGGCCCCTATGCAGTGTCAGACTTGGCCGGATTGGACATTAGCTGGGCGGCGCGCAAGCGGAAACGGGCGGCAGGCCAGGATCCACGCGTTCGCGACAGTTTCTATGCCGACAAGCTGTGCGAGGCCGGACATTTCGGCCAAAAAACCGGCAAGGGCTATTACATATATGAAAATGGCAAGCGGGGTGGAGAGCCGAACCCCGAGCTGACATCATTAATCGAAGCCGAGCGTGCGGCCCAGAACATAACTCCACGCGCGTTTACGGATGAGGAGATCATACGTCGCTATATGGTCGCGATGGTGAATGAGGCGGCGAAGGTGGTAGGCGACGGCATCGCGCGTAGACCGCTGGATGTGGACGTTACGCTGCTCTATGGCTACGGTTTTCCGCGCTACTGGGGTGGGCCGCTGAAATGGGCAGATTTGCAGGGTTTGCCGGGCGTATTCAACGATATTCGCAAGTGGGCTGAAGAAGATGCCTTTTTCTGGCAACCTGCACCCCTGCTTGAACAACTGGTGGCCGAGAACCGCTGCTTTGATGATCTCAACAAAGATGCCTGAAGTCTCGGGGCAAAGGCTCCCGCGCCTGCGCAACATTGGCTGCGCCAATATTGCTAGCCGCCTTGGGCCCGGCATCGCGCAAAGCGCGATGCCGGGCCCAACAGGAGGAGGCGTTTCGTAAGAAACGTCGACGACTGGCGGGAGGGTTTGTTGTTAACCCAGTGCACCTTCGGCAGCAGTCCGCACAGCGCGAATATTGTCGCCATAGACCGACAGGTTTGAAACTGACCCGCCTTTAAAAACTGCTGATCCGGCGACCAACACGTCAGCGCCTGCAGCGGCCACCAGAGGCGCTGTTTTAGGATCAACGCCGCCATCGATTTCGATATGCACAGGACGGTTACCGATCATCTCGCGCAGGCGCCTAACCTTTGCGGTCATGTCGATGAATTTTTGACCCCCGAAGCCGGGGTTGACGGTCATGACGCACACCAGATCAGTCAGGTCCAACAGATGTTCGACGGCCTCGGCAGGCGTCCCGGGATTCAACGCGATCCCTGCTTTCATTCCCGCAGCGCGTATCGCCTGCAGCGTGCGGTGCGAATGCGGCCCCGCTTCGACGTGCGCGGTCAGCACATCAGCGCCCGCATCGGCATAGGCTTGAATATAAGGATCGACCGGAGTGATCATCAAATGCACATCCATGACGGTCTTAACATGTGGGCGAAACGCTTTGACCGCTGGGGGACCAAAAGTGAGGTTTGGGACAAAGTGGCCGTCCATCACGTCCACATGAACCCAATCCGCCCCTTGCGCTTCGATGGCCTGAATCTCCTGTCCGAAATTTGCGAAATCGGCTGACAGGATCGAGGGAGCGATCTTGATGGAACGGTCAAAGCTCATGACTGGCCTCATGTGGGTGTGCTGTTGCGGTGGCGTATACCCTCGACTCGCGTCAATGCATAGGCCTGACTGCGGTGAAGCTTATCGATAGATTCAATATACAAACCCGCCTGTTCAAAGCCTGCTCAGGCGCGATAGAAAAAATATCGATCGGGCGCGATGGTCTCGGGGCCTTCAATCTGCGCAAAACCCGTCAACGGTTGCCCTGAAATCAACAACCCACCGGGTCGCATGACCTGTTTGATCAGAGGGCTGAGGCGCGCCGCTTCGGCAACATCTTCTGACTTGATCCCGCGGCCGAAATCGTAGTGCGCCAGCGCGATTGTTTGGCCTGCGTCCGCCAGTTTACGCAACATCGGCTCTGCCTCACCCTGCAGGAAATCCTGTGCCGGTGGCGTGCTGTCGGGATGACACTGCAAGACGCGATCCATCACCCATATACGCCGAGAGGGCAGGATTTCACGCAGATGATCATAGGTACGTCCGTTACCTAGCCCCAGGTCCAGAACGTCCCCTTCCATGGTGCCGATCTGTGCGGCGGCCCAGTTTAGCCCGTCGCGTTGCGCCGTCAGGCGGCGCAGCATGGAATCCAGTCGGCTCATTCGGGCTCTCCTTGCGAGTTCAGTTACGTGGCGCGGTCCAGGGTGTGCCCGGTCCATCAAGCAGCCTGTGCAACAGATCCTGTGTAAACGTCCAGATGTCCTGATCATGGACCAGATGATGCGTCAACACCCCAAATGCTTCGGCATTGTCTGCGCGACCGGTGCGTCGGTCATGCAGCAGCTCAACTGTCTGTGCGATCAGTCTGTCAGGGTCGATTAAACCGCGCGTCCCGCGCCAGTCGATTGGATCGAGATGTGTGTTTACCTGCGCGAGGCCGGGCGCTGCGAGCAGTATCTTTCGGGGGGTCGCCGTCGACAGAACCCGATAGCCCAGCCCGTGAAGCTGCATGGCGACTTTGGAGTCGATCCGATTCCACGGGGGCACAAACATCGGACGCAAGTTGTCACCAAACAATTCTCGCAACCGGTACAATCCAGCCTCGGCATCTGCAACTACCGCTTCAAGGGGCCGGTGCAGGCGAAATTCGGCTTTCTTCTCGTCCGCAGGCGCGTGGTTCTGATGCGCCCAGCCATGCACAACCGGGATCAAAACAGACTGATCTGACACATACTCTGCAAGTACCGTCTGCGCCTCACGCGGGATTACCGCCAGATGGACTGGCATGCCGAGCTCGTCTGACATGGCCGATAGCTTTTCTATCTGTGGTGTCACTGCAACTGCATCGTCATCACGCCACCACAAGGGCAGGGTCAATCCTGCATCCTGCCAGCGCCGCAACTCTGACTGCAAGGGGCGCCAATCAGGCCTCATCGGCTGGCCTCGTACAAGCTCACTGCAATATCCACTGACCGGCGCGCGCCATCAAACCCTTCGGTCATCGGGGGGCGTTCAACACTCGAAATGACATGCTCCAGCGCATTGGCCAGCGAGCCGGCGGTCAGGTCAGAACTGTTAAGCACCTCGATCCCGTTCAACTGCGAAAGAGATCGCGCGCGCAAAGATTGCTCAACCTCTTTGCCATCATCGAAGGGGATCAGAACCGCCGGGGTACCGCTTTGCAGCAGGTCCATGGCGGTGTTGTAACCGCACATGCTGACCGAGGCGGCGGCAAGCGGCAGCATTTGGCGAAAATCAGGGCGGACGGTTTCAAGAAGAACCGATGAACCCTCGGCCATTTGCGAAAGCTCGGCGATCCGCGCATTGGCATCCTGCCCGCCCACCAACAGGCGCCAGCGCCTGTTGGGCATCTTTCGGGCGGCCTCGATGGCCGCTTGAAAGATCGGCTGGCCGACCGACCCGCCACCCGCGCTGACCAATATCTCGCCCTGGCCTATGCCATCCGGATGACTTGGCGCAGCACTTGGGGCCACGAAACCGGTATAATGCAGGCGCGATGCCAGTTGATCCGAGACAGGCCAACTGACCTCCAGTTCGGTGATCTTGGGGTCGGAATGGACCAGAACGCCGTCGTAAAACTCTGCGATAACCTCATCCGTTTGGGTTACTTTTGCAGACTTCGATGGCGGTGCAAGAATGTCACGGATCGAACCCAGGATGATGGGCGGCTGAGGAAGGTTCCGCGCGGCTTCCAACGCAGAACGGAATTCTGCGGCCAAGGAGCGCCGCCCGAACGGATAGAGCTCGGTGATCAATATTTGTGGCCCAAAGCTGCGGACCGCCTGCGTCAGAGCGTTGGTGCGCGCAGCGAAATAGGCCGGGTCAGCAACAGTACCACTCTGATCAAGCAGGCGGGTGAAATCGGTGCCGTCAGACCGCAGCGGCGGTAAGTTCAGAAATGACAACCCACGTGTGTCAAGCTGTGGCGCAGGCATTCCGCCCGAGACCATAAACACTTCATGGTCCTGTTCGGCGAATGCGCGCCCCAATGTGAGGGCTCGGCTCAGATGCCCGGTGCCCAACAGATGGGTAACAACGATCATCACCTTCATGGTCAAACCTCACGCGCAATCAATCGAACGGGTTCGGGTTCAGGCCGCATTTCGTCCAGGTTTACGATAAACAGTCTGTTACGCTTGATCTTAAACGGTGCGGGTCCGGCAAAATTCCAGCCCCAGGCCTTGGCCAATATTACCCTCATGATTCCGATGTGGCAGACAGCAAGATTGTCTCCCCGCAACTCGGTCAACCATGGATTAAGCCTTGCCCATAATTCAGCCGGGCTTTCACCGCCCGGTGGCCGATAATCCCAGCCCCAGTCTTCGATGTGGCGGTAACCGCTATCGGGTGTCTCGATCAGCTCAGCACCGCGCTGTCCCTCCCATTCGCCCCAATTCATCTCGGTCAGCGCCTGAGAAGTTTTGGGCGCTTTATCCGATACCAACTGCGCTGTTTCAGACGCGCGGCTTAGCGGGCTGGACCAGATTGATGCTGCGTTCCACGGCGATGGCAGGCAATACCCCGCAAGTTCAGCCCGCGCGTCGGTATCCAACGGGATGTCGCTGCGCCCCTGAATGCGACCCGCGCGATTCCAATCCGTGTGTCCATGGCGCAGAAGGGCGAGACGGGTCATCAACTTTTCTCCAACAAGGGGCGCACAGTGGTCCAGAACCGCTCGGTGGCGGATGGCATCAGATGGCGGTGCGCGACATAGGCGCGGGCACGATTGCCCTCAGACTGGCTCAGGTCGGGATGGTCCAGAAACCTCTGTATACGCGCGGCCAACCCTTTGGCACCCGATCCGGTATCGGGATGATCGGAAGGTATCAGCACATCACGAACACCGGGGCGATCTTGCGCTGCGACGGGAACGCCGCAGGCCTGGGCCTCAAGATAGACCATACCATAGGCTTCGTTGACCCCAGGCCAAACGAACAAGGACGCTTGGCTGTACCGGGCCCGCAACGCGTCCCGATCCAGCTGACCCAGAAACCGGACACGAGGTCCGAACCGCGCCATCAGCGCCTCGACTTCCAATCGGGCCGGGCCATCGCCTACCACGTCCAACGCCCAATCCCCTGTCAGATGTTCCAGCGTGTCGGCCAGAATGGCGTACGAGGCCTGCTTGTCCCCCGGCCGCATCATGCCCACGGTCAGCATCGGCCCATCACGGGTCGAAACAGGGGGTAATTCCGTGATGGGAAGAAACGGAGGCAGCTCGACGAGCGCCTGCGTACCGAACCTTTCCCGTTCTAACGTGATCAGATCGTTGGCAGTGTGGTAAAAAATCACCTCCGCAGAATCGCACGCGTCGTGCGCCGCTTGCGCAAAATCAGCCCATGGGCCTGCAAGCCGGCTGGTGGCGCGGGTACTTTCCAGCTGCACATACGGGATGTCTCTTGCGCGGCTCACGGCCGGGCCGAGCAGGTCGGGGGCCTTGTAGTAGTTGTGATAAGTCACCCACAGGTTCGTGTCAGAGGGCAGTTCCTCAGCCAGTCGTGCAGCCTCGGCATTTGCCTTGCGGCGGAATTCGTCCTGAAGCGCGCGGTCGCCTGCTTTGTCGTAAATCCGCAAATGCGAGGCCAAGTCGACAATGTCTCCCTGAGCGCCGAGGGCCTGCATCAGGTTGCGGGCCATTTCGCGATCACCCGAGGGCTTGGGACTGTCGGGGGACTTCATCGGTGCATAGAAAGCCACCCGCGCCATCAGGGTCCGTCCGCGCACAAGGCGCTGAGCCGCTCGGACAAGCGACGTATGCCCGGGTCCATCCGGAAGTCGGCGATCAACCGGTCATACGCGGCCTCAGCCATCTCGGCCGTTCTGGTCGGGTTCTGGGCGAGATCCGCAATAGCCGAGGCCAGAGAGGTCGGGTCATCTGCTGACAACTGACCGTGAACACCGGAATCAATGAACTCCGGGATGGCTGACACCGGCGTTGACAGGATCGGGAGGCGCTGGGACGCGGCTTCCATCAAAACATTGGGTAAACCATCGCGGTCGCCGTCGGCAGCAATTCTGCTGGGCAGGACAAACAGATCAGAGCGGCGCATCTCGGCAATGACTTCCGGTTGATCGCAAGCCCCCATCCACGTGATCCGATCGGAAATCCCTGCGGCATCGGCTTGTGCGCTCAACTCATCGCCCAGGTTTCCGCCGCCGATATGGGTCCAATGCCAATTCAGCGATCTGGGGAGCAGCGCGAAAGCTTGGAGAAGCCGGTCAAAGCCCTTCTTTTCGACAAGACGCCCGACCGACAGCATGTGAAAGGGTGCATCCGCTGCACGCGAACACTGCTGGGGAGGTGCAGGAAACCGCGACAGGTCCAGCCCATGATAGATCAGTTCTACCCGCGCAGGATCATCCGCCAGTTCGCGCAGATGTGCGGCACCAATGGCAGTACAGGTTGCCCCGAAGATGGCGCCGTGAGAGGCCAGTTGCAGCTTTTCCCGCTTTTCCCAGTCTGGTGAGGTCCAGATATCTTTGGCATGCGCCGAAAAACTCCAGGGCAGGCCGCGCATGATAGACGCATAGCGGGCGACCGAAGACGGAGTGTGCATGAAATGCGCATACAGCGCCTGCGTTTGATCGGGCAGCTCAGCGGCCAATACGCAGGCCTGACCAAACCGGCGAATTCGGTTGTGAGTCGGGTCTCGGCGAAGGTCTTGCCGCCAGACCTGGTAAGCTTGCGCGTATCCGGGCAGACGAGCTGCAATGTCTCGCGCAGTCGCCAGCCGCTCAGGCTCTTCATAAAGGTATTCCGGTAGGTAATGCACCTGCCCCTTGAAGCGATCGTGCAGAGGATGGCGCTTGGTATCGGTCGGGTGGCGCAACGACCAGATATCGAAGCTGTGCCCTGCCTCCTGCAAGGCCACCAATTCTTGCGCGATGAACGTCTCGGACAGGCGCGGCCAGCCTTTGACCAGCACCGCCAGCTTGGGGGGTTCGCGCGTCATCCGGTGGCGCGCTCTTGTTCCGCGCCTAGCAGCGCGTTTATGCGATGAGTGACGTAGTTTAGCCCGTCCAACAACCCTGCGCGAATGGCCTGCGAAGGCAGCGGCTGATGGGGCAAGGCGCGGATCGCGCGGATCATTGCATCCGCCGTCAGACCGTCACGGTTTTCATCCAGCATGCGTACCAGACCCAGATCCTCGGCGCGCGAGGCACGAATCCATTGCTCCAGCCGCGGCGTCGTGCGCGGAACAATGACGGCGCGTTTGTCGAAGGACAAAACCTCGCAGAAGGTATTGTACCCGCCCATGCAGACCACACCGGCAGCGCCCGCGAACAGCGTTTCGATCTGCGATTCAAAGCCAACGGCGGTCACACGGCCATTTAGGGCGGCGACACGGGTTTCAAAATCTTCGCGTAGTTCGCCTGACAGGAAGGGCCCATAGACCAGCACAGCGCGGGGTGACAGATCCGGGTCTTTTTCATATGCGGACAGCACCAAATTGACCATCGCCTTGCCATCCCCGCCACCACCAGGGGTGATCAGGATATACGGTTGTTCTGGTGGCTCACCAACCGGCCCAAGATCGCGACGTAGATACCCTGTCCAATGAATGCGCTGTTGCGTCGCCGGGCTGAGGGGAAGGCCTTGTGTAGGATCGTAGACCGATCGCAACCCATATACCCAGATCTCATCATAGAATCGTTCAGTCGCCGAGATCGCGTCCTTACGCTCCCATTCGGCGGCCAGTACTTCGGGCTCATCCAGAACGTCGCGCAGGCCCAGAACCAATTTGGTTGAGCAGGAGTTTTCAAGATACTCAAGCGTCGGCAGCAGCTCACCGCGAAAACCGGTAGGCTCTTTGTCGACGATCAGTACATCGGGGTCGAACTGTTCGACAGATGTCTGGATCAGGCTTGCGCGCAACTCAGTCACATCATCGATGCCCATGCCAATGGTCTGCGAAGCATACGAGCCGTCGGCGCGTTTGGTGACCCCGGGTAGACGGACATGGTCAACCCGACGCGGAAAAGTAAACCGTCCGGCAATGGGTGAACCGGTCAATATGAGGGCCGAAGCGCGTTGATCGGCTTGTGTTATGGCCGCAGCCAGCGCGCGTGACCGGCGCAGGTGACCTAGGCCGAACGTGTCGTGACTATATAGCAGGATGCGCGGTGCGCGGCCGTGATTTTCGTTTTTGATCCCTAGGCTCATGCCTTCGCCTGTTTCGGTTCCGGTGCAACTCCGCGCGTCTGCACCTGATTATCGTAATTCTGCCAGACCTTCTTGCCAAAGGCACAGATTCCGCCGTCCAAATGCGCCAAACATTGCGAATTGGCAACAGCATAATGCCACCGCCGGCAACAGGCGCACCTTGCGATATGCAGGCCGATGGTTCTTCATGCACAAGCCAATTCGGAGGCTGGACGCCTCAGGTGGTCATATTCAATTTTTGTTGTCTTGGAAACACTTTATCCCATCCATTGCGTCAGGAACACGGGCTCTCACGATGTTGACACCGCGTGTGCGGATGATTTGAACAGCCTTCTGAGGTTCTATAGTCTTGGACGCAGCTACGAATTGGATGCGATATACGATGAAAATGAATGTTCTGGCCGGGCTGATTTTGGTGATTTGGGCGGCAATGCTGGCCAGTGCAACTGACGCGGTTGCGCAAACTTCGCTTATTCCTGGATACCCAATAGGATCAAGCGAGGAAACCGGTTCTTCAAGCTCTGCCGCTGACAGCGATCTGGCGGCGGCCATTCGTTCCGCTTCCGAGGCGGGCGCAAGCGTAATCGTAATCGACAGCGCCGGGCAGGTTGTATCGGCTGCGGGCAATAGCGGTGATGCGACGCCAGAGGCAGATAGCATTGATCACATGGCTGAGGGTTCTCAGCTGATGAAGGCGCAAGAGCGGTTCTCAAAGTTCCGGGATTCCGTACGCTCGCGGATGGAGGCGCTGCCCTATTCGGTCTTTGAGGTCCAATACATCCTCAGACAGACCAGTCCGGACGGACGGATTCAGACTTATGTCGAAGTGTTGATCCTGAACGTGTTGTTCCTGCTGTTGGGGCGCTGGTTGTCGACTGAAATCTACGGTAAGCGCTTCGCAAAGCGTTGGGTGGTTGCGCGCATCAAGGAAAACCCGGTCGGCTATCGTGAAAAGATGCCTTTCCTGGTTTACCGCTTCGTGATGGGAATTGGCGGTACGGTCTTTGCCATGCTCATGGCGCTGATCGTCGGCTATCTGTTCTTTGGTGAAGCGGAAGACATATCGATCCAGTTTACCGTTACGGCAATCTTTACCGCGTTCTTCCTGTCGCGCACCGTCTCGGACTTGTGGCGGATGGTTTTGTCGCCTTACCTCAGCCAGTATCGCTTGCCGCCTTTTTCAGATCGGGACGCCAAGCGCCTGTATATCTGGGCGTCAGCACTGGCGACCTATGATATCTCGGTTGTTCTGTTCTCGACATGGGTAGCGGATTTTGGGCTGAACTATAACGTCTATGCCATGGTCTATGGCAGCCTGACGCTGATCGGAGCGCTAGGCAACATACTGATGATCCTGTTCAATGCACGCGCGATTTCGAACGCTATTCGTGGCGGGCGTGCTCCGGATCAGGTGTCTTGGATACTGAAGTTCATCTCTTTCGCCTGGGCGCCGGTTCTGGTGCTTTATATGGTGTTCAGCTGGTTCAAACTGGCCGTTGATCTGGTGCTCGAGGTTCAGGATTCGATCCCGATCGTGGCCAGCAGCTATGCCATCTTTATGTCCGTCGTCGTGGCCTACGGCGCGATGAACTATCTGCTTGAAAGGTATTTTGATCGCAATCGCAGAATTGAGGTGATGAATGCCGACGCAGAAGCGGCTGAGCAGATCGAGGATGAGCTGGTGGCTGATACGCCGCAGGCCGAAAAGCGCAAACACGCCATTCTGACGTACGAAGACCTTGCCCGTCGTGTGGCAGGCATTCTGGCCTTTGTGGTGGGGCTCTATGCGCTGGTAGTGATATGGAACCCGCAGGCCAATTGGTCGGATGACTTGCCTATCGAGCGGGCGCTGGATGTGATGGTGATCCTGTTTATGGGTTACATTCTGTTTCACTTCTTCCGCGTCTGGATAGATAGCAAGATCGCGGAAGAGACGGATGACGGCGGTGCTGAAGCCGAGCTGGGCGACGAAGGAGGCGAAGGCGGGCAGAGCCGTCTTGCAACTTTGTTGCCTCTGTTCCGCGGGGCCATTCTGGCTGTGGTCGTTGTGACCATCGCGCTGATTGTATTGATGGAACTGGGGATCAATGTCAGCCCGCTGTTTGCCGGTGCAGGTGTTGTGGGTCTGGCCGTTGGTTTCGGGTCGCAAACCTTGGTCCGCGACATCTTCTCGGGTGCGTTCTTCCTGATGGATGATGCTTTCCGAAAGGGTGAATACATCGACATTGGTGATGTGAAAGGGACGGTCGAAAAGATATCGGTCCGGTCCTTCCAACTGCGCCACCACCTTGGTGCGCTCAACACGATCCCATTTGGAGAGATCAAGGTTCTGACAAACTATTCCCGCGACTGGGTAATCATGAAGCTGCCGTTGCGGGTGACCTATGACACCGATGTCGAAAAGGTGCGGAAGCTGATCAAGAAGCTGGGTCAGGAGCTGCTGAGCGATCCGGTGATTGGTGATAACTTCATTCAGCCGCTGAAATCGCAGGGTGTGATCGAGATGCAGGATTCGGCGATGATTATCCGGGTCAAGTTCATGACCAAACCGGGTGATCAGTGGCTGGTGCGCAAGAAAGTCTATCAGGATATTCGTGAGCTGTTTGCCCGTGAAGGCATCCGGTTTGCGCATCGGGAAGTCACCGTGCGACTGGCGGATGACAAAGAGGCCGAGGACCTGACTCCCAAACAACGCGAGGCTGTCACAGGGGCCGTTCAGGCCGCGATTGACGAAGACTATCTGGACGATATCGGCCCCGGCGGTGGCGATGATCGCTAGGAGGGCTCCCGCCCCTTTGGTTTGCGTCTCTGGCGAGACGTCAACCAAAGCGTTGGGCCGGGCCGCGCGTCCCGCGCGGCGGCAGCTTTAAGCGGTAAGTGACGGCCAAGTGGGCTGTGAAGTTCCCAGTTTGGACGCAGGCAAAGCCCAGTGCATCTTTGCGGATCCAACGGTTAGCGCCGGCTTCAATCGATAGCCGGGCCCCCACCCGGAAGGTTCGAGCGCATCCGCATAATCGACAGGCAGCGACTCGGTAATTTCGTCACCGGGCTCGCTCTTGGCGAGGGTGGCCAGCAATTCGGCGGTGCGCGCCAGCGAGAGCCGGGCATCCATGACTGCCTGACCGGATGCGGCTTCGGCGAGCGCCGAGAGCAGAGCGGCTGCCATCAAGTAGCCAGTTGCGTGATCCAGTGCCTGAACAGGCAACGGAGTTGGCTTGTCGGCCCCCGCCCAACCCATCCCTGCATGTGCGATTCCGGAACTCATCTGTACAAGGCTGTCAAAACCGCGGCGCGCTGCCCAAGGTCCTTGCCAGCCATAGGCGTCTAGCGTGACTTCAACCCTGTTGGGGGCGAGCTGATCCCGCGTGTTTTTACCCAGACCGAGTGCGTCCAAAGCGCCGGGCCGATACCCGTGGACAAGTATGTCCGCTTGGGCCAGCAGCTCTTGCAGTTTTGCTTTTCCATCGGGTGATTTCAGGTTCAGATAGGCGCAGTGCTTGCCGAGAGAAATGTCAGGAATGACGCCAGGTTCATCCCAGCCGGGTGGATCGATCCTCAGGACCTCGGCGCCAAAACCCGCAAGTGTTCGTGTCGAGACTGGCCCGGCCAGAATGCGGGTCAGATCGAGCACACGCAGCCCAGCAAGAGGTCGCGCGGCAGTCGCCTGAGGCCGATCACGTAGTTGAATATTGCGTGGCCCCTGCCATCCGATCAACGGCTCGCGGGCCAATATGCGTCCTTGCGGATGGTCATGCCACTCAGAGCGGCTGCGCATTGCGGCAGCGACGCCGCCCTCGGCGACAATCGCGGCTTCCAGTTCAGAGATGCTCCAATCCCGAACCGCGCGCGATACCAGCGCACGGTCCGACGCGACTTGCAAAACGTTCAGGGCGGCGGCGCGATGACTGGGCAGGTTGGTGTGCAGCCTGATCCACCCATCAGAGGCCTGATAGTCGCCAGCAATCGCGTCCCAAAGGCTGGGCATATCCCACCCTTCGGGTTTGAAGGAAAAGCCATACCACAAGGAGGCCAGTCGATGATCTACGGCCACCTCCGGAGGCGCTGGCGCCAGGTTCAAGGCTGTCACAAGGCGCGACAGCTCCTGCCCGACTGCCGCAAAACTGGCCGTCGCCAGTTCCGAGACCGCAAAGTCGCTGGGCCGCGCACCCGCCCCATTGACCCTGTAGGTGTCAGGTGAGGGGAGGGCGGACAGCAAGCTCATTGCTGATAAGGATCAAGGCTGTCGCGCAACCCGTCGCCAAGGAAGTTGAAGGCCAGCACGACGACGATGATTGGCAGCATCGGGATCGCGGTCCATGGATAGATTTCGATTGAGGCGAGGTTCTGCGCATCGTTCAGCATCACGCCCCAACTGACCGCCGGGGCCCGCAGTCCAAGGCCAAGGAAGCTGAGGGCGGTTTCGCCCAAGATCATCGCAGGGATTGATAGCGTGGCCGAGGCAATCAGATGCGACATGAAATTGGGTAGCAGGTGCTTTCGGATCACACGACCGGAACTTGCGCCCATCATCTCGGCCGCACGTACGTATTCCTCTTCCCTGAGAGACAGGAATTTTGCGCGGACAGATCGGGCAAGGCCTGGCCAATCGAGAATACCGAGGATGATCGAGATGATGAAGAATACCGCGACCGGGCTCCAATTTGATGGCACCGCGGCGGATAAGGCCAGCCAGAGGGGAAGTTCCGGCAGAGAGCGCAAGATTTCGATCACACGGTTGATGGTCCAGTCGATGCGCCCTCCGAAATACCCGGCCATTGACCCGAACAGGATGCCGAGGAAGAAGGATACCGAAATGCCGATCAGGCCCACTGTCAGCGACAGTTGCGCGCCATATAGGATGCGGCTGAATACATCGCGGCCCAGACGGTCCGAGCCCCACAGAAACAGCGTGGCCCCATCGGGTGCGCAAAACAGGTGCGTATCGGATTTTATCAGGCCTGCGAGTTTGTATTCTGACCCTTCGCAGAAGAACCGGATTGGGCGCGGGTCTTCCGTGTCAGCGACGAATTTCCACTGGAAAGTTTCAAGGTCCGCCTCTGCAACTATTGGATAAACGTAGGGGCCGATGAACTTCCCCTCATGAAACCAGTTGACCGACTGGGGTGGAGCATACAGGTGCTCTCCGTTCCGATCATTGGGGCCGTAGGGGGCAATAAAGCCCGCAAAAGGCAGCATCAAGTAGCAGAGCAGTAAGAAGAGGCCAGAAATCAGACCCAGCTTGTGGGTCCTGAACTTGCGCCAGACCAGCACCCAATTAGGGGCATCGAGATCTGCGCGCTCAAGCTGCTGAATAGAGGCCTGCGGGTCAAATGGCGCGTCGTCGACATAGCGACCATCGGGTTTATCGGTCATGCTTCGCGCCCCTCGTAACGAATGCGCGGATCAAGCATGACCAGCAGGATATCGGAAATCATGGTGCCGATCAGCGTCAGCAGAGCCACGAACATAAGAATGAAGGCCGACAGGAACTGGTCCTGCGTTTTCAAGGCAGTCAGCAGGGTCGGGCCGATTGTTTGCAGACCCAGAACTACCGAGACCAAAACCGACCCGGAAACCATCGAGGGCAGCAGGTTTCCAATGTCGGCGACAAACGGGTTGAAGGCCACGCGCAATGGGTATTTCGTCAGCATCCGCGATGGGGACATGCCCTTGGCGATTGCTGTTTCGACATAAGGTTTCCCTAGTTCATCCAGCATATTGGCGCGCAGGCGCTGCATCATGGCCGAAGCACCCGAGGTTCCGATGACGAAGGTCGGAACGATCAGGTGGACAAGGATGGATTTCAACTTGTCCCAACTCATCGGTTGTCCCTCAAAGGAAGGGTCCATCAGTCCGCCGATGGGCAGGTTGAAATAGCGATGGCCGTAGTAGAACAGGATCAGCGCCAACAGGAAGTTCGGGGTCGCAAGACCCAGATAGCCTACAAAGGCCGAGGTATAGTCAATCCACGTCCGTGATCTGGCCGCAGCGATGACCCCCAATGGCAGAGCAACGGCATAGACGAATAGAATGGCGGCCAGATTGACCACAACCGTCAACCACAGCGTATCGCCCACGATCTCGCGCACGGGGCGGTCGAATTCGAAGGACCAGCCATAATTGCCCTGTAACAGGCCCTCGAACCCATGCGGTCCGGGCCAGAAGCCCATCCAGATCAGGTACTGCTCGGGCAACGACCGGTCCAATGAGTATTCCTTGCGCAGAAACTCGGCCTTGGCGACACCGGCGGACTGTCCTGAAGCCTGCAGTTCGGCGATCTGGTTGCTGAGATAGTCGCCGGGGGGCAGGTTGATGATCACGAAAATCAGAACCGACACCACCAGCAATGTCAGCAGCATCGTGAAAAAGCGATACACCGCGTAGCGCAGCATGACCATTTAGCTGCTCCTGAATTAGTCGGCGAAGAAGAACTCGTCGGGACGGTGAATGCCGAAATGTGCGCCGGGTTCCCATGCCCACATGGCCTGCTCAGGCACATTGCGCAGGCGGTTCGACACGACAATAGGCTGCGGTGCGCCGTTCAGGATACCGATCGCATAAAGCTGGTCGGCGTGAATTTTCAGCATCTCAGACCAGACTGCGCCGCGTTCTTCATCCGTGGAGGCGATTTCCCAATCGTGGGCAAGCTTCATGAGAAGTTCGGCCTCGGGCATGTCTGGTGGTTCGCCCGACCCTCCATTTGTCTGATAGTATTGGCCCCATTTAGGCCATGCCAGAAAGACCTGATCGGTCGGGGCGAGATAGGCCGGCGATGTGTGGCTTTGCGGAATGCCGTCATCCCAGCCGAACCAGACCGACGCCATTGTATTGCCCGAGAAGACCCGGTTGCGCAGAATGTCTCGATCCAATGGTCGCATGACCAGTTCGACTCCGATCTCACGCCAGGTATCCGTGACGATCTGCAGGGCGTTTTCAACCTCTTGCCGCTCACCTGCGGTTTCGATGATCAGCTCCATCGGACGCCCGTCGGGCAACAGTCGGATACCATCTTTGTCACGCTCGGTCAGCCCAGCCTCATCAAGCAGAGCATTCGCCTTGTCGACGTCATACTGTGCCCAAGCCTGCGCATTCGCTTCGTCGTAGAAGGGCGATGCGGGCAGAACCGACATCGCGCCGGGTTGGGCCAGCTTGAAATAGAGCGCCTGATTGATCGTCTTGCGATCAATGGCGAGCGACAGTGCCCTGCGTACACGTACATCGCGCAGAACCTCGCGCCACGCATCGTCAGTGTAGTTCAAATTGGGATAAATCGCGATCTGCGACGCGACGCCTGTTTTCCACAAAAGCGTCTTGTATCCACCTTCAGCCTCGCCCTTTTTCAAGATCGAGGCATCGCGGAATGCCAATCCGCGACCTTGCAAGTCAGTTTCACCCGCATTTGCTTTGGCCGCAACCAAACCCGGTGCGACGATTTCCATTTCGACTACGTCGATATAGGGCAGCTGAACCCCATTTGAATCCACCCGATGGTAATAAGGGTTACGGACAAAGTTGTGCCGGATTTTCTTGCCCGAACTTGCGTTGAGCCATGGCTGCAACGTCGGCAGTTCATGATTGTCGTACTTATATAGATTGTCCAACTTGTTATGCAGCGCCGCCCAGCTTTTTACCCGCGCATCTTCGACCTTGAATGCCAGTTCTTCGGGGTCTGCAAACTTCTCGTGATACTGCTTAAGGAACTCAGACGGTCGATAGATAAAGGGCGGCCGCGCCTGAGCAAGTGATTGCAGGAAATTCGGGTTGGGGTCATCCCATTCGAATACAACCGTTGTTTCGTCGGGGAAGGTGACGGTGGGTGTTTTGCCTTCAACCCGCAGGAAATCTGGTGGGCCTGAGGGGCTGAGCAATTCGTTGTTGGCCACATCCTCCCACCAGTACCGGAAGTCTTCGGATGTGAACGCGGATCCGTTCGACCATTTGTGGCCGGGTCGCAGGTTCAAAGTAAATTTGCGATTGTCTTCATTTTCGAATGAAGCCAGCAAATCCGGGACGATGTTGTAATCCTGATCGAAGCCCACAAGCCTTGCGTAGCCATAGACCACCATTTGCCGAATGTCTTTGGACCGGGTGACCATCGTGCGCAGTGTACCGCCGGGTACACCGAATTCGCGACCTTTGGCGGCTAAGTCCACGATCAGCGGATCTTGCGGAATACGTTCAGCAACCGGTGGCAGGTCGCCGCTTTCAACCTCGGTTTGCCAGAACGCGTTTTCCTGAAGATTAGACGGAATTTCTGCCGCAGCGGGCAGCATTCCTGCGAAGGCCAGCGTCGCGGCCAAAATCAATCGGTGAGTGGTCTTAAACATGGCAACGTACCTTATGGCCGGGCTCCAACTCTATCAAAGAAGGTATCACGGAGTCGGAAAATCGAAAGGCGTCATCCCAACTGTCGGGTGAACCGGCACCAAGCGCAACCAGTTTCAGATCAATCGGGCGATTGATATCCGGTTCGGGCTGGGCGGCAATCAGTGCCTTGGTATAGGGATGACGTGGATTGTAGAACAGGGTTTCGGGTGGGGCTTGTTCCACCACAAGACCCCGGCGCATGACGGCGACTTCGTCGGCAATGCGCGCGACGACGGCCAGATCATGTGAGATGAACAGGTATGACAGGTTCAGACTGTCCTGCAGTTCTTCGAGCAGGGTCAAAATTTGCTCTTGAACGGATACATCCAGTGCCGAGGTTGGCTCGTCACAAACAATCAACGCCGGGTCCAGCATCATCGCGCGGGCGATAGACAGGCGCTGTCGTTGTCCACCAGAAAACGCATGCGGATAGCGTTTGAGCATATCGGCATTCAGCCCGACCCGCTGCAACATCGCGGCCGCTTTGTCGCGCTGCTCTGCCACGGTGCCGAGGCGGTGTATCTCCAACGGCTCGGTCATGGCATCCTGAATGCGCATACGGGGGCTAAGAGAGCTATAGGGATCCTGAAACACCATTTGCGCCTTGCGCTGAAACGCGGTGCGTTCGGTCCGTGTCATACTGTGAACCGTTATCGGTTCGGAATCCCTTGTTGTTCTGAACAGAACTTCGCCGCCCGGGTCGGGCAGTTCAGCGCCCAGAGCGATTCTGGCGGCGGTTGTCTTGCCAGACCCGCTTTCGCCAACGATTGCAAGCGTCTTGCCGCGCGCCAGCTTCATATCTACGCCCCGGCAGGCATGGATCAGTTTGTCGGCTTTCCAACCTTTGCTCGATCGCATCGTGTAGGTCTTTGAGACCCCGGTCATCTGCAGAATTAGGTCCTCGTCGGGCATCGGTATGCCGACGGCATCCTGATCGGGTATCTCAGGCGCAGCGTCGAACAGCTGCTGCGTATAGGGGTGCGCCGGATCATTCAGAATTGGTGCTGCCGGGCCAGCTTCCATCACGCGGCCTTTGTGCATGACGACCACCCGCTCGGCCATGTTAGCAACTACACCCAGGTCATGGGTGACAAGGATCAGCGCCATACCGGTTTCGCGCTGCAGCTCTTTGATCAGCCCAAGAACCTGCGCTTGGGTGGTAACATCCAGCGCTGTTGTCGGCTCGTCCGCGATGAGCAATTCAGGCTTGGACACCATGGCCATGGCAATCATGGCGCGCTGGCGCATGCCGCCAGACAGCTCGAACGGATAGCTGTCGTAGGCGCGGGCAGGGTCGGGGAAACCAACCCTCTCAAACTGGGTCAGAACTTCTTTGCGGGCCTGTGCATCGGATGCGCCGCGATGCAACCAAAGAACTTCGCTGACCTGATTTCCGATTTTGTGAAGCGGTGACAGAGATCGCATCGGTTCCTGAAAAATCATAGAAACCCGATTGCCGCGAATACCACGCATCTGTCTTTCACTCAGTTCGATCAGATTAGCGGTGCCTTTGGAATCGTTCAGCGTGATCGTTCCGCTACGGATCTGGGCGGTACGCGGCAGAATACGCAGTGCAGCGCGACAGGAAATCGTTTTGCCCGAACCGGATTCTCCAACCAATGCAAGTGTCTGCCCGGGTTCGACCTCGAAGCTGACATCTTGGACAACGGATGGACCCGTGCCGAAGCCGATGCTGAGATCCCGAACGGACAACAACGCACTCATGCGGGTTTTCCACCCGTCTGGCCGCTAGAAAACATCGGCTTTGTGAACTCCCTGTCTTTTTTGAGCAGTTTCGCGCGGTTGGGGCGGCGTAGTCAAACACCTTCTTCACCCGAATTGTCGCGGAATCGTGAAACTCGGGCCGTATGGCTACACAAAGTCTTGAGTTTTTGCCATCAAAGGCGCAATCGCCCCCCGACTGGTGTCGAATGATTTTGAAAGAGGTGCCCCGTGTCCGAGCAACAAAGCCGATTGGATCTGTTCATTGACCGAATGGTCTCGCAACGCGCTTGTCTGGACTTTGCTATCGCGCAGACCACTGGGCAGCCTGGTCCGGTTTTTGAGCTGGGATTGGGAAATGGGCGCACATATCACCACATGGTTAAGCACATTCAGGACCGTCCTGTTTATGTTTTTGAACGGGCCGTTGCGTCTCATCCCGATTCGACACCGCCCGATGATCTGGTGATTCTCGGTGATGTGCGCGAAACATTGCCTGCTTCGGTCACACGATTTGGCGCGTCGGCCAGTCTGATCCATGCCGATCTTGGGGGACACAACCGGCAAAAGAATGATGCGTTTGCCCGCCTCGTCTCACCTTTGATCGAACCGCTTCTGGCGCGGGGCGGACTGATGGTTTCTAGCGATCGAATGTATTTCGAAACACTGACCGAGGTGCCGCTGCCAGAAGGGGCGGTCGACGGGCGCTGTTTCATCTATCGGCGTTGATCTGCCGTAGGGTCACTGTGTGATCCGACTCGCGCTTTAGTGCTGGCCCGGTCTAACGTCCGAGGCGTGAAGCTTTGGAGGGGACCGTCAAAAATGCTGTTCTACGATTGCTCGACCGCGCCAAGCCCGCGCCGTGCCCGGATGTTTATCGCGGAAAAGGGGCTGAAGATTGACACTCGTGATATCTCAATCGCCAAGGGTGAACAGTTTAGTGATGCCTTCCGGACCGTGAACCCCGGTGCAACGATTCCTGTGCTTGTTACGGATGAAGGTACCACGCTCACAGAAAATCTTGGCATCGCCGCCTATCTCGAGGCGCGCTTTCCGGAACCTGCCTTGATGGGGCAAACGCCGGATGAAAAAGGCGAAATTCTGATGTGGAATGCCATCGCCGAACAACAATGTGGCGCACCAATCGCGGAAACTTTGCGAAACACCCATCCTTCGTTCAAAGACCGCGCGATCACCGGGCCTGCAAACCACGCGCAAATCCCTGAACTAGCGCAGCGGGGGGCTGAGCGGGTGCGTGCCTTCTTCGATTTTCTTGAGGCCCGTCTGCAAGTGAGCGGTTTCGTTGCGGGTGAAATGTTTTCACTGGCCGATATCACCACATTTGTGTTTGTCGATTTCGCACGTGTCATCAAGATGCGTATCCCAGAAGAGAACACGGCCACACGCGCCTGGTTTGATGCCGTTCAGACACGCCCGAGCGCCCGGCTTTAAGCTGATCCGGGTGCTGTCCCTCGAACTGTACAGAAATGTCTAGACAGAAGTGAACAGTGCCTCTAGCGTCCTTTGCGAGTCATGCAGGGGAGCGCAGGATGAAATCTCAGTATCGTGTCGTAGTCATCGGTGGCGGCGTTGTCGGCGCCTCGGTTCTGTACCATCTCGCCAAGTTTGGCTGGTCAGATGTGGTCATGCTGGAGAGGCGGCGTTTGGCCTCGGGGTCTTCGTGGCACGCGGCGGGAGGCATCCATGCGCTGAACGCAGATCCGAACATGGCGTCGCTGCAGGCCTATACGATTGATCTGCTCAGCGAGATCGAAAAAGAGTCGGGCCAGAATATCGGCCTGCACATGACCGGTGGACTGACGCTGGCGGGCACACCCGAACGGTGGGAGTGGCTGCAGGCCAACTACCGCATTTTCCAGTCTATCGGCATCGACGACTGTGAGCTTTTGTCGCCAGAGGAGGCGCAGAAACGCTGCCCGATCATGTCCACCGACGGCGTGCTGGGCGCGATGTGGGCGGATCGCGAAGGTTACATCGATACAACCGGTACGGTTCAGGCTTATGCAACAGCGGCCAAGAAACGCGGCGCGGAATACTACGAAGAAACCAAGGTCGAAAGCCTGACGCAGACTGCGGATGGTTGGGAAGTTGTGACCGACAAAGGCACTATCACTTGTGAACATGTGGTCAACGCAGCTGGCCTCTGGGCCAAACAGGTGGGGCGCATGGCCGGAGTGGAACTGCCGGTTTCGCCGCTGAAACACCATTATCTGATCACCGATACGGTGCCTGAGGTGGCCGAGGCGGATTTCGAGATGCCGATGACGGTTGATCTTGAAGGCTTCACCTATATGCGACAGGACCAGAAGGGCATTCTGGTGGGCATCTACGAGGTCGATCACGAGCACTGGGCTATGGACGGTGCGCCGTGGAATTACGGTGAAGAATTGTTCCAGGAACAGCTCGACCGGATCGAGAACGAGCTGACGCTGGGCTTTGAACGGTACCCGTCGATCCAGAATGTTGGCATCAAAACATGGGTGAACGGCGCGTTCACCTTCTCACCCGATGGCAACCCGCTGGTCGGTCCGGTCCCGGGCAAGCGTGGCTATTGGTCAGCTTGTGCGGTGATGGCCGGATTCCTGCAGGGTGGCGGCGTTGGTAAGACGCTTGCCGAATGGATGATCCATGGCGAGCCTGAGGCCGACGCATGGCCTATGGACGTGGCGCGCTATGGCGATTTCGCTCAGAACAAACGCTACATCCGCGAAACAACCGGTCAGTTCTATTCTCGTCGTTTCGTGATGACTTACCCGAACGAGCAACTGCCCGCAGGTCGCCCGCTGAAGATGGCCCCAGCCCATGATGCAATGACCGAGGCGGGGTGCAAATGGGGCGTCAGTTGGGATCTGGAAGTGCCGCTTTACTTTGCGCCCAAGGGCTTTGAAGAGACGCCGACGCTGAAACGCTCGAATGCGCACGACATCGTGGCTGAGGAGTGCAAAACCATCCGCGAAGGCGTGGGACTACTGGATATCTCGGGCTTTTCGCGCTTCGAGGTCACTGGGCCAAATGCCGAGGCTTGGCTGGACAGGACCATGGCGTCGAAACTGCCTGCACCGGGGCGTGCCAAACTAGCTCCAATGCTGGGTGAGAACGGTCGCCTCAAGGGTGATCTGACCGTGCTGAACTGGGGCGACGGGACCTGGTGGATCATGGGCAGCTATTATCTGCGCGCATGGCATATGCGCTGGTTCAATGATCACATGATGGACGCCGTGAATATCCGCGATCTGGGCGAGGAATATTGTGGTTTTGCCGTGGTTGGACCGAAATCGCAGGCTGTGGTCGAGAAACTGGCCGAACAGGATATCTCGGGCCTGAAATTCATGGGCTGCGGCGACTTTGATATCGGTCTGGTGCGTGCCCGTGTGGCGCGTATGTCGGTGACGGGCGAAAAAGGGTATGAGATAAACTGCCGCTATGGCGACCACATCGAACTGCGCCGGATGCTGCTTGAGGCTGGGGCCGGGGACGGTATCCGCGAATGCGGATTCAACGCGATGCTGTCGACGCGGCTTGAGAAGAGCTTTGGTATCTGGTCTGCAGAATTCACTCAGCTTTACACGCCAGGCATGACCGGAATGGATCGCTGGATCGACTGGAACAAGGATTTCGTTGGCAAAGAGGCTGCGCTGGCTGAACGCGATGGCAACGGTCCGGCGCAAGTTCAAGTGACGCTTGAGGTTGACGCGCTGGATGCCGATGCCAGCGGGTATGAACCGATTTGGGCCGGGGAAGAGCGGGTGGGTTTTGTGACTTCGGGTGGCTATGGCCACTACACGGGCAAGTCGCTGGCCATGGCTTTGGTCAACCGCGACAAGGCTGAACCGGGCACCGAGTTGTCGGTGCATGTGGTCGGTGTGGAACGACCCGCCCGCGTAATTGCGCCGTCGCCTTATGACCCGCAGGGCAAAGCGATGCGAGGTTGACCATGTCGGACTTGGGCCAAAGACGCCGACGGCGCGGGCGCGGTGCAGATGCCGCCCCGCAACCTAGCCGTGATGTGAATTATCGCCAGCTGCGCAATCCGTTTCCGCAGATGGAAGTGTTCCCCGCAGATCAAATCGCAGAAATGCACAACACCGCTTTGCGCACGCTGGAAGAGTTGGGCGTGAAAGTTCTGTTGCCCGAAGCGCGGCGGATCTTTGCGCAGGGTGGCGCACGCGTGGATGAAGACAGCGAAATGGTCTTTATCGGGCGGGATATGGTTGAGGCCGCCGTTGCCTCGGCCCCGAAATCCATAGCCTGCCGCGCAGGCGCTCGGCACCGGGATTTCACGTTGGAGCTGGGCTCTTTGGTGTTCCAACCCGGCGCTGGCGCTCCAAACGCGACCGATCTGGAACGCGGTCGGCGGCCAGCGAGTGGGCAGGATTATCTGGAGTTCCTAAAGCTCACTCATCACTTTGATGTCTTCCAGATGATCTCACCGCAGGTCGAACCGCAGGACGTGCCAACCAATTTGCGGCACTATTTCACCACACAAGCGCAGATGGAGCTGACGGATAAGTTCCCGTTCTTCTTCTCGCGAGGCACGCCGCAAGTGATGGACTGCTTCGAGATGCTCTCGACGGCGCGAGGTCTGTCTGACAAGGAGTTCCGCGCTAACGCCCATTGTTACACGATTATCAACACCAACAGCCCGCGGACGCTGGATATTCCAATGGCTCAGGGGCTGATCGACTTTGCGCGCCATGGTCAGATGTCGATCATCACACCCTTTACCCTGATGGGCGCAATGGCTCCGATCACGGTGGCCGGGGCCATCACGCTGTCCCATGCCGAGGCGCTTGCGGCCTTGACGCTGACCCAGCTTACCAACCCCGGTGCGCCGGTGTGCTATGGGACCTTTACCAGCAATGTCGACATGAAATCAGGGGCGCCTGCATTCGGGACACCCTCGCATTTTCAGGCGTCTTTGGCGGCGGGCCAGTTGGCCCGGTATCTGGGCCTGCCCTGGCGGTCTGCGGCGGGGTCTGCGGCAAATATCAACGACGTTCAGGCCGCCAATGAAAACCAGTTCGGCCTGTGGGGCTGCCTGATGGCCGGGGCGACGGTGATCATTCATTCGGCCGGATGGCTCGAAGGTGGCCTGACCGTATCTTTCGAGAAGATGATCTGCGATGCCGAAGTGTTGAACATGGTGGCCGAGCTTTGTGCAGGGGCACAGGCCAATGGTGCAGAGATCGGGTTTGATACTGCGCTGAGCGAGGTTGAACCCAGCGGACATTTCTTCGCCACGAGCCAGACAATGGAGCGCTATAATACCGCATTTTATGAGCCGCACCTGCATGATTACGCAAATTTTGGCACCTGGACCGAGCGTGGCGCGATCGACGCCAACCATCGCGCGACCGGTGTATGGAAGGAAATCCTGGCAAATTTCAAAGCACCGGCATCAGATACGGATCGCCTTGGTGCGTTGAAGGATTTCATAGCGCGCCGTACAGAAGAGGGCGGCGCACCGCCGGAGAGTTGAATGAGCACCAAACCCATCCTGCACAGGGACGATCCCGAAGCTGAGCCACTGATTGGTAACGTCAAGGTCACGCGCGATGATTGGCTGAACGTGGCCATGGACGTCCTGATTTCGGACGGGGTCGAGCAGGTGAAAGTCATGAACCTTGCCGAGCGGATGGCGGTCTCGCGCTCATCATTCTACTGGTACTTCAAGTCGCGGCAGGAATTACTGGATGCGCTGCTGGCGCGGTGGCAGGCGACAAATACCGCGGCCTTGATCGCTCAATCCGAATTGCCTGCTGAAACGATCACGGCTGCGGTGTGCAATGTTCAGCGCTGCGTTGTGAATACCGAACTATTTGATACGGCGCTTGATTTTGCTGTGCGGGATTGGGCACGAAGATCGGGAAAGGTGCGGCGTATGCTGGACCAGTCCGATGCCCGTCGCCTGGCCGCGCTGCGCGCGATGTTCATCCGGTTCAACTATGATGAGACCGAGGCAGAGACGCGGGCGCGGGTGCTATATTATATGCAGATCGGATATGATCTGGCGCAGTTAAACGAACCATTGGCGATCAGGCTGTCGATGGTTCCACACTACCTTTATGTTTTTACAGGGGTCGAACCGCGACCCGAGGAAATCACCGAATTCAGCGCATATGCGAAACGTTTCTGGGAAGGGGCAGGACATGAACCAACCTGACGCAATCATCATTGGCACCGGTGTGATCGGAGCCGCCATCGCGTTCGAGATGTCCAAGGCCGGTTGGAAAACTCTGTCGTTGGATCGCAATGCGCAGGTTGGGCATGGCTCGACCGCAGGCTCTTGCGCGATAATTCGGATGCATTATTCGACCCTCGATGGAACCGCGTTCGCTTGGGAAGGCTATCACTATTGGCGTGATTGGGCGAACTATCTGGGCTTGCCCGACACAGCCGATTTGGCGCAGTTTCGTGAGACCGGTTGTTTGGTCGTCAAGACCGAGGCCAATGGGTTTCTTGAGAAACATAAGAAGTACAGCGCCGAACTGGATTGTCCGTTTGAAGAATGGACACCTGAGCGGATTACCGAACGTCTGCCGATCTATTCTCTGGACAGCTTTGCCCCGGCGCGGCGCATGGATGATCCGGAGTTCGGCCAACCGAACGGAGATCGGATTCAGGGCGCAGTGTTCTGGCCGAAAGCAGGTTATGTGACCGATCCGGCGTTGTCGGCGCAAAACCTGATGGATGCCGCCAAGCTGTATGGTGCCGAAGTGCGAACGGGCGCAGACGTGGGCGAAATCCTGTCGCAGCAGGGGCGCGTCGCAGGTGTCAGACTTGCCTCTGGTGAAGAAATCCACGCCAAAGTGGTGGTGAATGTTGCCGGTCCCGGGTCAGCGTTTGTCAACGAAATGGCCGGGGTTCTGGGTGACATGACCATTCAAACCCGCCCGCTGCGGCAGGAGGTGGTGCATGTACCCGCGCCCGAAGGATTTGATTTCGAAACGCAAGGAACAATTGTCTCGGATAGTGATATCGCGCTGTATTGCCGTCCAGAACATGGCAATCATATTCTGATCGGTTCCGAGGATCCGGCATGTGATCCGCATCAATGGTGCGAAGATGATGTAAGCTATAACCACGATTTTACGGATCAATGGACCACGCAGGCCATGCGTTATGCCCAGCGGGTCCCGAGCTTGGGGATACCCTCCAGAACCCGTGGGGTGGTGGATTTGTATGATGCCTCGACTGACTGGATTCCGATCTATGACAAGTCCAGCCTGCCGGGGTTTTACATGGCCTGCGGCACCAGCGGTAACCAATACAAGAACGCGCCGATTGCGGGCAAAATGATGGCTGCGCTGATCGACTACGTCGAAGGCGGTGCGGATCATGACGACAAGCCGATGCAGTTTGAACTGCCTTGCATTGGGCGCACAATCGACACCGGTTTCTATTCCCGCAAGCGACCGGTCAATACCGATAGCAGTTTCTCGGTGCTTGGTTAACGCGCCATCGCGCGCGCCTTCTCATAGCTTTCTTCCCGTACTGGACCGAAACCGCGTATCTGGTCCGCAGCTGACAGCACGTCCAGCCACTCGGCCTCGGAATGGGCGGAGGGGTTTGTCAGATACATGTCCAACAGCGATTGGTACCAGTTTAGGATATCTCGATGCAGTCGCGCTTCGGAGTGATAGCCGAAGGGGTTCAGGACCGAGCCACGCAAACCACGTAGACGGGACAGTCCCCGCAGAACCGGGCGCATCCATGGACCCAGTGCAAACTTGAGGGGGCGGCCCCGTTCGTCCTTGCGCCAGCTGAGCATTGGCGGGGCGAAGTGGTAACTGGTTTTGAAATCTCCCTCGAACTGTTGCTTCAGTTCGTTGTCGAAGTTTTGGGACGTTTGCAGCCGGGCCACTTCGAACTCGTCCTTATAGGCCATGAAGCGGAACAGGTTACGGGCTACGGATTCTAGAAGATCGTCGGATATTTTCGGGTTCGACGCGCGGATTGCTTCAATCTGTTGCGCATAGCGATCCGCATATGCGGCATCCTGATAATCTGTCAAAAACGCCACCCGACGCGCAATCACCTGATCCAAGGTGCCGTTTGCCTCTTCGGGTAGTGCCAGCCCGTGAATGCGGTCGGGGTCAGCCGCCAGACAACGCCCAAGAGCAAAGGCCAGCCGGTTTTTTTCGACGGCAACACCGTTCAGCAAGATGGCCTGAGCCAATGCAAGGTGCGATACCGGAACCAGCTCGTTTTGCCATGCATAACCCAGCAAAATGACGTTGGCGAAGACGGAATCCCCCAGTAGCGCCTCAGCTATTGCATTTGCGTCAAGGCTGGCGAGATTGTCCACCCCAACCACATCTGCGATTGCCTGTTCCCGCTTATCGACCCGCAATTGGGCATCGCGACGCAGGACAAGATCGCCGGTGGGCATCTCAGCCCTGTTCAGCACAACGCGTGTCCCGCGGGCAAAATGAGCTGAGGCTTTGGGGGCCGAACTCACCACCACATCACAGCCAATCACCGCATCCGCAGCGCCTTGATCTATGCGTACTTGGTTAAGCGCATCCGGAGCTGCGCCAAGGCGGATGTAACTGAGTACCGTGCCGAATTTCTGCGCAAATCCGGTGAAATCCAGGACCGAGGCACCTTTGCCTTCCAGGTGCGCGGCCATAGTGATCAAGGCCCCAACCGTGACAACCCCAGTGCCACCCACGCCTGTCACAAGCAGATCAAACGGTGTGTCCAAAGACGGAAGCTTTGGGTCTGGCAGGTCTGCCTCAAGCGCGTCGAGGTCCAGATCTATGGCCCGCTTTCGCCGGGTTGCGCCTGCAACGGTCACGAAACTTGGGCAGAATCCGTTCAGGCACGAAAAATCCTTGTTGCACGAACTTAAGTTGATCTTGCGCTTGCGCCCCAGCGGGGTTTCGCGCGGCTCAACGCTTAGGCAATTCGACGCGACCGAGCAGTCGCCGCAGCCTTCGCAGACCAGATCGTTGATCCAGACGAACGTTGAGGGGTCCTCCATTGTCCCACGCTTGCGGCGGCGGCGTTTCTCGGTGGCGCAGGTCTGTTCGTAGATCAGGACCGTAACACCGGGAATGTCGCGCAATTCGCGTTGCAGGCTGTCCATCTTTGCCCGGTCGTGGAACGTAGTGCCTGCCGGGAAATCGGATCGGCTGAACTTGGCAATGTCGTCCGAGACCAGCGCGATCCGCTCAACCCCCTCGGCCCGGCAGGTTTGCGCAATACCTGCCACGCTGACGGGCCCATCCACCGGCTGCCCTCCGGTCATTGCGACCGCATCATTGTAGAGGATTTTATAGGTGATATTTGTCCCTGCCGCGACGGCCTGACGGATCGCGAGTGATCCCGAATGGTACCACGTCCCTTCGCCAAGGTTCTGGAAGATATGCTTGCCGCCATTGAATTGTGAGGCCACCACATGGGGTACGCCTTCGCCTCCCATCTGTGCATAGCCGACCGTCTCGCGATCCATCCAAGATGCCATTACATGACAACCAATGCCGCTGGCAGCGGTAGAGCCTTCGGGAACTTTAGTTGATGTATTGTGCGGGCAGCCCGAGCAGAAATAGGGTGTCCGTGTTGCGCCCGGGACATTGATCACGGGAGGTTCCGTCTCGGTCAGTGCACGCGCTTTGGCAGGCAGGTTTTCTTCAGGGAAGAACGTGTTAAGTCGGGCGGCAACAATAGGGGCCAGCATCAAAGGGCTGAGTTCCCCGGTCCATGGGATCAGCGGTTCGCCATGGCTGTCATATTTACCTACCATCTTATGGGGTTTGTCGCCGGTCCAGTCATAGAAGTATTCTTTGAACTGGCTTTCGATGATGCCGCGCTTTTCCTCGACGACCAGAACCTCGGCCTTGCCTTTCACAAAGCGCAACGCGTTGCGACGGGCCAGCGGCCAGACCATGCCAACCTTGTAGATGTCGATCCCCAAGCGGCGACAGGCGGCTTCATCAAGGTCCAGCAAACGCAGCGCCTCCATGAGATCGAGGTGCCCCTTGCCGGTGGTCACGAAGCCGAACTTCGCGTTGTCGATGTCATAAATACGCCGGTCGATGGGGTTTTCTTCGGCAAAGGCCCGAACGGCGCGCAACTTGTGTTGGATGCGGGTCTCGATCTCGGGCGAGGGCAAATCGGCGGTGCGGACGTGCAAGCCGCGTTCGGGCAAGTCGATCTGCGGCAGGGAAAAGCTGCGATCCGGGTGCAGATCGACGGACCGTGCGCTTTCGACCGTTTCCGAGACCGCCTTGAACCCGACCCAGGTGCCTGAGAAACGGGACAGAGCGAACCCGTACTCGCCGAATTCCAAATATTCCTCGACCGAGGCTGGGTTCAATGTCGGCATGAACCACGTCATGAAGGCCACATCCGACTGATGCGGCATCGAAGAACTGACGCAACCATGATCATCGCCTGCCACGACTAGCACGCCACCTTTTGGCGCAGACCCATATGCGTTTCCATGTTTCAATGCATCGCCTGATCGGTCGACACCAGGGCCTTTACCGTACCACATCGAAAAGATGCCCTCGACCTCGCAATGCGGGTCCAAAATGGCCTGTTGCGCACCCAGAACCGCCGTTGCGCCGAGGTCTTCGTTCACGGCGGGCATAAACGTGATGCGATCCGTCTTCAGCCGGTCCTTTGCGCGCCATAGCTCAAGATCCAGCCCGCCCAGTGGCGATCCGCGATAGCCCGAGACAAACCCCGCCGTGTTCAGCCCGGCCTGACGATCGCGTCGGGCCTGGTCCATCATAATCCGCGCCAAGGCTTGCGTGCCTGTTAGAAAAACCCGGCCCTGCGTCAGGGTATAGCGGTCTTCAAGCCGATAGGTGCGGGGGGAGGGTTCGTGGTGGCTCATTGCTGCGCGTCCATGGGTTTTTGTCCTTGGTGTTCGGTTATTTTAACCCCCCGCAGGTGAATTTCTGTTTCAGAGTTTGTGAGTGTTCTGCAAAATATGATAGGATTCACCAGATTTAGTTAAAATTACGGATGAATCATTCCAAGATGGCCGCTCTTGATGATCGGGACCGCCGCATTCTGACGCTGCTTCAAAATGACAGCCGGGTTTCAAACGCCGAATTGGCAGATGCTGTCGGCATGTCAGCCTCAGCCCTGTGGCGCAGGGTGCGCGCGCTGGAAGAGGCTGGGGTGATCGAACGGTACGGCGCTTTGGTGAACCCTGCCGAGATGGGGTTGACGTTCGAAGCAATCGTGCATGTTCACCTGACCCGGCATGACCCGGACAAGATTGTCGACTTCATCCGGGCCGTCGAGATCAGCCCCGAAGTGCAGGAATGCTACGCCACGACAGGTCAGGCGGATTATCATCTGCGTGTCTTGTGCAGGAATCTGTCTGCTTACAACACGTTTCTGGAAGATTTCTTGTTTCGATTGCCCGCCGTCGCCAGCGCGCAAACGAATGTCGTGCTGCGGACGATCAAGCGGAACCGACCGGTGGTACCCTGAAGCTTAAGCCGCGAAAGCCACCCAAGCCCAGGCCATGCCAATATAAGTAAGGTTGTGAAACAACTGATCCAGACCAGCGGCACGCCAAAAAGCGGCCTGATTGGGTTGCAACTGTTTGCGGTCAGAATAGTTGGCTTTGGCAAAGTCGATGTGAAAATGCACGATCCATTCCAACGCAGCGATGATCAGTATGAATTCAATCGGGGCGCGAAAGAGCGCGAAAATCACGACCGAACCCACAACATGCACAGCAGCATGTTGCGCGCGCCCCATGTGGAAATACGTGCCTCGCCCGGAAAGCATCTTGGGCGTCTGTAAATAATAGTCGGCGAACATGTGTTTGATCTGAAGCAGGCACAGCAACAGAAACACAGCGCCAAAGCTGGCAGGCAAATGAATCCTCCCGATATCGTCCTGAATCAGGAGATTAGGGGGTAAACGCGAAACGCGCAAATGAACTTGTTCACACAACGCAAATTAGGCGCAAATCGGAAATTCATTTGCTTCCGAGGATACGATTGCGGTAAATTCGGCCCGTTGTATTAACGCCAAAATCAGTGATTTGAGCGGCGGATCGTTAGTAGGGGCGGGTTCAATAGAACGATCGATCTTTCAGTTCATCTGGAAATACTCGAAGCGCGACCAGTTGATTTTGCTGGCCGTGACGTCGACCTTGTTTCCTTTGCTTTACCTGACGTTGGAGCTGCCCAAGCGCATCATCAATGACGCAATCGGCGCGACAAGTCAGATTGTCGATGTCTGGGGTTATAGCCTGACGCAGACCACTTTTCTGATGATCCTGTGCTTTGCCTTTCTGGCTGCGGTGCTGGCGCACGGGCTCATGAAGATGCGTATCAACACCATGAAGGGTGTACTGAGCGAGCGTATGCTGCGTCGCTTTCGCTATCAGTTGATCAACCGCGCGCTTCGCTTCCCACAACCATATTTTGAGCGGGTCAGTCAGGGCGAAATGGTCTCGATGATAACCGCTGAAAGCGAACCGATGGGTGGGCTGATGGGGGATGCGATCAGTCAGCCCGTGCTGCAGGCCGGACAAATGATCACGATCCTGTCCTTTCTGTTCCTCCAAAGCGTTTGGTTCGGACTGGCCGCGGTGGCGTTGATCCCGCTGCAGGCCTGGCTGATCCCGCGATTGCAACGCCAGATCAATCTTCTGAACAAGAAGCGCATTCAAGAGGTCCGCGTTTTGGCTGCCCAGATCGGCGAGAACGCTGCCGGAGCCTCGACCCTACGGGCCAATGGCGGTTGGCGATATCGGAGGGCGATGATCTCGGACCAACTGGGGCGGCTGTTCGCCATCCGCTTTGAGATCTATCAGAAGAAGTTCTTTATGAAGTTCATCAACAACTTCATATCGCAGCTGACGCCATTCATGTTCTACCTTGTCGGTGGCCTGCTGGTGTTGCAGGGATCTGTTTCGCTGGGTGCTCTGGTGGCTGCGCTGGCGGCTTACAAAGACTTGAGTTCGCCCTGGAAGGAACTGCTGACCTATTATAATCAAACGCAGGACATGTCGCTGCGATGGGATGTTGTGATTGATCGTTTCGCACCGGATGGAATGATTGATGAGGCCCTGTTTGACGGAGAGCCAGCGGATCGTCCGCATCTGAATGGCGATATCGTACTGAATCAGGTCTCGGTTCGTGATATCGACGGCAATCAGGTTTTGGATGATCTGGACCTGACGTTCCCAGCAGGTAAAACGGTCGGCATTTCGGCCACCAGCGAGGAAGATCGCCATGCGCTGACCGAGTTGCTGACCCGCGAGATACTGCCAACCTCTGGCCGTATTGAAATCGGCGGCATCAATATGGCTGGCCTGCATCAAAGCGTTGTTGCCCGACGAATAGGTCTAGCAACCTCGCGCCCCATAATGTTTCAGGGCACGTTGGGTGAAAATGTGATGATGCCGATGCGGTCACATCCATTGTCCAAGTCCACGGAGGATCCGGATTTCCCCGAGACGCTGAGGGCAGGTAACAGTGCTGATCCATTCCACGTCGAATGGCTAGATCCAGGATCGGCAGGCTTTGACGATACAGCACGGCTGCGCGATTGGTGGCTGAAACTGATCGATGGCATGGGCTCGGGCGCTGCGTTGTTTCAGCGCGGTGCCGAGCAGGTGTTTGATGCGAATGTGCGCCCGGAACTGGCAGCAAAGCTGGTCGAATTGCGCCCTCGGGTGCAGAAGGCGGTGCGCGAGGCCGGGCTTGATCAGCAGGCGCTGATTTTCGATCGCTGCGCGTATAACCCTGCGCTACCCGTTGCTGAGAACCTGTTGTTTGCCACCCCTTGTGTTCCAGTGACACGGCAATTGCTGGCACAGCAGACCGTGTTTCTGGGCCAGTTGCGCGAGTTGGGGTTGGATGAAACCCTGATCAGCCTGACACGCGACGTAATTGAGATGCTGCGCCAGATATTTGGGCTTGATGGAACAGATCATCCTTTGTTTCGCAAGCTGGGGCTTGAGGCCCAGACCTACGAGGCCGCGGTTGAATTGGTCGAGCAAACCCGCAAAGAAGGCGCAAACGGGCTGGATGACGAACAATTGGCTAGCTTGCTTTCGGTGCCATTTGTGATCTCGGCCGAGCAGATTGGCCCGGCGTTTTCGGATGAGCTGAAGAACCGCATTCTTGAGCTTCGCCACAGCCACTCGGCCAAATTGCTGGAACCGTTGCACGATGTATTCGTCCCGTTGGATGAAGATGCCTTTGCACCCGGTTTGACGGTCATGGAAAACGCACTGTTTGGCAAGGTCAGCCAGATCGGCGGTGCGCGGACCGACGAGGCGCGCAAACTGATCGTCGATGTTCTGGCCGAGAACGGGGCGCGACCGATGGTGGTGGAACTGATCTATGATGTTCCGGTCTCGATTGGCGGCCAGAACTTGCCTGCGGTATTTGCCGAACCGCTGGCCTTTACCCGCGCTGCGATCAAAAAGCCGGATATTCTGATCCTGGAAACCGCGCTTGCCAGCTATGATATGGAGACACAGGTCGCAGTTTATAAAAATCTGCGTGAATTGCTGCCCGAAACTACTGTAATCTATCTAAATGATGCGTTCGAAAATCCAGATGTTTTCGACATGTATGTTGAAATCCGTCAGGGCCGGGTCGTGACGGGTGAAGGCCCAACCGACGTCGACGGCGACGGTGCGGCGTCTGCCGATCTGGTACGCAAATTGCGTGCGCTTGAGCAGACCCCGTTGTTCTCTGGGCTCGACCGTCGCCAGCTTCGACTGCTGGCCTTTGGTGCGCGCTGGTTCGAAGCGAAACCTGGCCAGGTGGTGTTTCTGAAGGATGATCAGCCAACCGATGGCGCCTATGTCATCCTTGAGGGCGAGGCAGGATTGTACCTGCCGCGTTCGGGCGAGGCCGATCAACTGATCACAACGGTTGGTGCGGGCGCGTTGGTGGGAGAGCTGGGGTTGATCCGAAAAGAGCCTCGGGCGTTGAGCATGGTGGCTGAAACGGAACTGTCCTGCCTACGGATCGGTGAGGAGGAATTTCTGGCGGTCGTCGAGAACGATGCAGCCACAGCCTTTAAACTGTTGCAGGTCATCGCGGGGTATGTCTCGAACTGATCGGCTTGCTCGCCTGTCGATTGTTACCCTTCGGTTGCGGGTGCACCGCCTTGAAACGCATTCCCATTTGCATAGTCACATGGGGTTTCCTGCATCTGTAGGTGCAGCCCGTCACCTTTGTAGGGATGGGCTCGGGCAAGGCCTTCATCGACCTCGATACCAAGGCCGGGCTCGGTCGGAGGAGTGACGAACCCCTTCTCGACGCGGATGCTTCCCTTTATCAGTTGATCGTGGAATGGGGTCTCGATGCTTTCAAGCAGCAGCAGGTTCGGGATCGACGCCGCCAGATGAATATTCGCCGCCCACTCGATCGGTCCCGCATACAGATGGGGTGCCATCTGGGCGTTGAAAACCTCGGCCATTGCGGCGACTTTCTTCATCTCCCATATACCGCCAGCGCGTCCCAACGCAGGCTGAAGGATTTCGGCGGCCCCGGCGCGCAGGACCGCGCCAAATTCCGCTTTGGTTGTCATCCGTTCACCGGTTGCGACAGGGATACGGACATTGCGCGCCACACGGGCCATATCCTCGATCATATCGGGGGGTGTGGGTTCTTCGAACCACAGCGGCGAAAAGGGTTCCAGCGCTTGGCCCAGACGTATAGCTCCGGCTGTGTTGAACTGGCCATGAGTGCCGAACAGCAGATCGGCCTTGTCTCCAACTGCCTCACGGATCGCTTTGCAAAACGCTATCGACATAGAGATATCGGACATCGCGGGCATGTGTCCACCGCGGATCGTATAAGGCCCGGCGGGATCAAACTTGACGGCGGTATAGCCGCGCCGGACCATTTCAGCAGCACTTTCTCCGGCCTGCTCAGGTGAAGTCCAGAAGTCCGTCAGGTTATGCTGAGGAAGTGGGTAGAGATAGGTGTACGCCCGGATACGGTCGTTCATCCGCCCACCCAGCAGCGCATAGACCGGACGATCACGATCCTTGCCCAAAATGTCCCAGCAGGCGATTTCGAGCCCCGAGAACGCACCCATGACGGTCAGGTCTGGTCGCTGAGTGAAGCCGCTGGAATAGGCGCGGCGGAACATCAACTCGATATTCTCGGGGTTTTCGCCCTGCATGTGCCGTTCGAATACATCGCGAATGACATGGGTCATGGCTTCGGGACCAACCGAGGACGCGTAGCATTCCCCCCAACCGATCACGCCCGTATCCGTGGTGACCTTGACCAAAATCCAATAGCGCCCACCCCAACCCGGTGCCGGAGGCGCGGTGACAATGACATCGAGATCTTGCAGTTTCATCGGGTGTTCCTTTTGCGGGGTTCAGTCGCGATCAAACAAGATTACATTGCGTTTGGCCGCACCGGACTTGGTGTCTTCGATGGCCTCATTGATCTGCGACAGGGTCCAGCGACCCGAGATCAACTCGTCCAGTTTCAGCCGCCCCTGTTCATACAGATCGATCATCCACGGGATGTCGCGCTGGATCACTACATCGCCCATTTTTGAGCCCACCATGCCCTGGCCAAGCGCGGCCAGCACGACGGGTTCGTAGCTGGACATGTCACCAGAATGGGGCATCCCGATCATGATCGCCTTGCCGCCCCGACCAAGGTAACGCGGGGCCTGATCATAGGCCGGGATTGCACCAACAGTAATCAAGACGGCGTCTGCGCCACGTCCGCCCAACGCCTTGTAGGCGGCTTTCCACGGCTCTTTCTGGCTGGCCAAAACACCATGGGTCGCGCCGAACTCCATTGCGATATCCAGCTTATCCTGTGTCATATCGACCGCAACGATACGGCGAGCTCCGGCAATACGTGCGCCTTGGATTGCGTTCAAGCCGACGCCCCCGGCGCCGATGACAACCACGTCCTGCCCGGGGCGAAGCTGGGCGGCGTTGACTGCTGCACCAACACCGGTGATCACCCCGCAGGACAGCAGGCTGGCAAGGTCCCTGGGCAGCGTTTCGGGAATGCGGACGATTTGTCGGTGGCTGACAACTACCTTTTCGGCAAAGGCCCCGCATGCCATGGCCTGTTCCAGCGCATCACCGTCTACAGTCTGCAGCGGACCTTTCACGGTGTCATAAGGTGTTTCACAAATGGTGGGCATGCCACCGGCACAGGACGGGCAGGACCCGCAGGCGCGGATCAAGGTTACCACAACGGGATCACCAAGTTTGAAATCCCCTGCGCCTTCGCCAACAGCAGAAACGAGGCCAGCCGCTTCGTGCCCGTAAACCGCGGGCAAGTGGCCGCCCCACGCGCCGCTTGCAAAGGAAATGTCCGAATGACAAATCGCGACCGCATCCAGCGTGACCTCGACCTCGCCCATGCCGGGCGGTGCAATCAGGATGTCTTCGATGACCAGAGGTTCGCCGAAGGCTCGGCATACAGCTGCTTTGATGGTTTGCATGAGTTTTTCCCGCTTCCTAACAGGATCACGGTGACCCGTCCCGGCGCGGCCTGCAAGGTGGAAACCGTCACGGAGGTGTCGTTGTTATGCCAATGCTGGCTAGACGCAAAAGAAACCGCATATCAAAACGCCTCGCGCTGATCATCTGTTCGATTTACGACAACCAATTGGGTTGGTTCACCGCGTATCGGGATGGTACATCCATAGGGGCTGCTTACATTCGTTGCGAGATCTGGTGCATCAACCCGGCAAGATGCTCAGGATGCGAAAAAAACGGCGAGTGAGAGCTGTCTATCGTGAGGTGCATATCAGGGTCCGCACAGCCCGCCATCTCGGCCTGATATTCGGTCGGAACGATTCGGTCATCGGTGGTTCTGATGTACCCTTTTGGAACGCGCGCGAAGTTATCGCCGACGTCTAGGGGGGTAGTCTGCGGTGCGATCGCCTGGGGGCACAGGCGCGCAAATGCATAGGCAACCACCTCGCGCGCGCAGTCGTGATAAAGCAGGTCGTGCACCTGATCCGGAACCACCGAATACGACAACCCGTCGCCGGATACTTCGACGGCATTTCCGATCAGTTGGCGTGGGGCTCGTTTGCGCATTTCGACCATAGATAGCCCGGATTTCGGAACATAGGCACTTAGATAAATCACACCACGCATGGCGTTCGGGTCGGTCTCGGCAGCCGCACTTACGGGATATCCACCCCACGAGTGCCCTAAGATGATGGTCTTTGGTGTCGAAGCCTTCAGCACGGCATCTCTGCACGTTCCAAGGGTTACATCGCGGATAGGCGTCGGGTCCGAGCCGTGGCTTGGCATATCGATGGCGCGGGCGGTATGTCCGAATGTGGTCAATTCCGGGATCAGATCGCGCCAGCACCAGGCACCGTGCCACGAGCCATGTACAAGCAAGAAATCTGCCAACAATCCCTCCTTCAAATATGTCCGATCTCGGTCAGAAAATCACCGATCAGTTGGGCAAAGTCCTGAGGGCGCTCGACGCAGGGCAGGTGGCCTGCCTTTCGGATTAGCGCAAAGCGCGAGCCAGGGATCAGATCGACCGTTTCGCGCACCAGATCTGGCGGGGTTGAGCCGTCTTCGCTGCCCGCAATCCCCAAGGTCGGCAGGCGCAATCCGCTGGTTGGCGTATAGAAATCGGTGCCAGAGATTGCAGCGCAACAGCCCAGATAGCCATCGACCGGTTGTCGGACCATCATGTTGCGCCAAAGCGTCATCTCGGCGCTGGCCCGAAATGATTTCGAGAACCACCGATCCATAGTGGCGTCCGCCAGTGCCTCGATCCCGCCTTTATGGACAGCATCCATACGCTGCTGCCACATCTTGGGAGTGGCGATCTTGGCGGCCGTATTCGACAGCACCAGCGCGCGGATCTGATCCATACGCTTGACCGCCAGTCCCTGCGCAATCATGCCACCGACGGACAGACCCACGAATACGCAATCCTTGACCTCTAGATAATCCAGCAATTGCTCGGCGTCGCGCACCAGATTTCCCATGGAATAGGGCGCTGAGGGTGCTGTTGACAATCCGTGCCCGCGTTTGTCGTACCTAATGATGCGCAGGCCTTTGGGCAGTAGCGACAATATCGGGTCCCACAGCCGCATATCCGTGCCCAGTGAATTAGCAAACACGATGGGGGCGCCAGCGGCGTCGCCATCAATTCGGTAGTGTATCCGAACATCTTTGAGGTCAGCGATATGCATGTTTAGCGTCCCCGTCTGCTCAGGGTGTCGGTTAAAACGACTACGACCGGATTTTGCACCGGCTGTAAGCAATTGTCAGGTAAGGAATTCCAACGCCCGTTCAAAGATCTGCGGATCCACGTTGCCGCCCGAGGCGACTACGATCACCGCATCCCCATCAATCTGATCCTTGCGAAACAGGGCAGAGGCTATAGCAACAGCTCCGCCCGGTTCCAGCACGATCTTCAGACGCAGAAACGCAAGGGCCATGGCGCGTAGTGATTCCTGTTCAGATACCGACAGACCAGGGCCGCAAAGCCGCTGCAGGATGGGAAAGGTAATCTGCCCCGGCTGTGGCGTCAGGATTGCGTCGCAGATGTTTCCCGAAGTAGCGTCGTTGCTTTGGATCGTCCCGCTTGCCAGCGAGCGTTTCACGTCTTCGAACCCTTCAGGCTCGCATGGACGAGGGCGCAGACCGGGCGCGTGACGCTCTAACGCCAGCGCAATACCAGATGTCAGCCCACCGCCGCCACAGCAGATCAGAACGTCACCTTCGGTCACGCCCAGCGCCCGTGCCTGACGCGCCAGCTCCAGTCCCGTTGTTCCCTGGCCAGCGATCACTTGCGGTTCGTCATAAGGCCGGATCAAGGTCAAACCGCGCTCGGCAGCCAATGCCTCGCCGATGTCTTCGCGGCTTTCGCTGGCACGGTCATATAGGACGACCTCACCGCCCAGCGCGCGCGTATTTTCAATCTTCAGCTTCGGCGCATCCGAGGGCATGACGATGACGGACGAGATTCCATGTTGAGCCGCTGCATAGGCAACACCCTGCGCGTGATTGCCCGAGGAATAGGCGATGACGCCCCGGTTGCGCGCCGCTTCATCCAATGCCGAAATAGCTGACCACGCGCCGCGAAATTTGAAGCTGCCGGTGTGTTGCAGGCATTCGGGTTTGATCAGCACGCGGCGACCCGCGATTTCATCCAGAAAGGGTGATGACAAAAGCGGCGTCTCGCGCACGTGACCTTTCAGCCGCTCGGCGGCGGCTTCGATCATGTCTATGTTGCTCATTTGGCGTCCAGTATCTTGCGGATCAGGTCTAGGGATTGAGGCTCGTTCAGGAACGGGACATGTCCTCGGTCCGGCACTTCGGTCGAGATCAATTCGGGGTGGTGTGCGTGCATCTTCTGCACCGTGGCTTTGCTCAACAAGTCGGAATTTGCACCGCGGATCACGCCGGTGTGGATCGTGCTCAGGGCGTCGAACAAAGACCACAGATCCGGCGTTGGGGTGATGGCGGCCTGCTCGATCAACGCTTGTCGCAATGCGGGGTCATAGCGCAACTCCAGCCCGGTATCGGTTTGAATGTATTGATGTTCTACCTGCTGTTTCCAGACGTCCTGAGCAACGCCGGGGAACTGAGGTGCCATCATCGCGTGTAGGACCTGCGCAGCCTCATCATAGGATTGTGAACTTGGGGGATTGCCGACATAGTCCATAATCTTGGCAATGCCGGCGGGTTCGATTACCGGGCCAACGTCATTTAATATCACACCTGCCAGCCGGTCAGGATGGCTGGCGGCCAAGGCCATGGCGATCAGCCCCCCGCGTGATGTGCCCAACAGGGTCACTTTCTTCAAGCCCAGTTGATCCAGCAGTTCAACCGCATCCAGCCCCTCGCGCAGGATGTTGTAATTCATGTAGTTCGCATCAAAATCGGACTTGCCGCGCCCGCGATAATCCATCGCAATCATACGAAGATCACTCATATGTGGCGCAAGAAATGAAAAGTCGCGGCAGTTGCGCGTCAAGCCAGCCAAGCAAAGCAGAGGATGGCCCGTGCCGGTATCTTCATAGTACAGGCGTTTGCCGTCCGAGGTGGTGAAATATGCCATCAAAGCCCTGCCAATTGTGGGATCGTCGTCAGGTCCGGCAGCACATGTGCAGGATTCCACGGCAGGCGATCCATTGGTTCGCCAGCGCGGTTGACCCAAGCTGTGACAAATCCATAGCCGCTTGCCCCGGCAGCGTCCCACCCGTTTGAGCTGACGAACAGCACTTCATCGCGCGCGCAGCCGAAGCGGTTCTGCACCAGATCGTATACGCTGGCATGGGGTTTGAAGACCCCCACGCTTTCGACCGACAGAACATCATCCAGCACATCACCGATCCCGGCAGACTGCACCGCCCCGTTCAGCATCGGGGGTGAACCGTTGGACAAGATGGCGGTCTGCAACCCACCGGCCTTCAGCGCCTTCAACATATCGGGGACCTCGGGATAGGCCTGCAATTCCCAATACAAATCAAGCAGACGCTGCCGAAGGGTGATATCCCCTTGAAGGCCAACCGCTTCCAAGGCCCAATCCAGCCCATCTTGCGTGACATCCCAAAAGTCACAATGCGCATCAGCGACAGCACGCAACCAAGTATATTGCAGTTGCTTTAAACGCCAGTGATTGGCCAACTCGGGCCATTTATCAGCCAACGTTTCGAACTCCGGTTCCGCTGCGGCCTGCCTTGCGGCGGCGGCCACGTCAAACAGAGTGCCATAAGCGTCGAATACACACGTGGTGATAGCCATCCGATCCTCCCCTGATCGGGCGCAGGTAAACACAACCGGTTCCGGGGTTAAAGAGGGCAGGGTTTACAATGCTGTGTCAGCCTCTAGGCTGCGCCGTTCATTTCTTTTCAGGCCGGAGGCCATCATGACCGCAATCAAACAAGGCGACACGGTTCGCATCCACTACACCGGAACTCTGCTGGACGGCAAAGTCTTCGACAGTTCCGAGGGGCGCGATCCGTTGGAGTTTGCGGTTGGTTCCGGGCAGATCATACCCGGTCTGGACGCTGCCCTGCCGGGCATGGAGATTGGCGAGAAGAAGCGTGTCGAGATCGATTGCGTTGACGCCTATGGCCCGATCAATCCGGGCATGCGGCAACAGATCCCGCGTGAAGGCATCCCGGATGCCATTCAGCTTGAACCCGGCACGCAGTTACAGATGCAAACTCCTGACGGTCAGGCATTGCCAGTGACTGTCGTCGAGGTAGATGAGGCGACAGTGACCTTGGATGCAAATCATCCACTAGCGGGGCAAGATCTGGTCTTCGATATCGAAATCGTTTCGATCAACTGATGCTGATTGGATCAAAGGCCCGGGATATGTGACAACAACGGCTCAATCGCATCGCGCACGGGCGGTTGGGTCAGAAACACAAAGGCAATCAGCAGCGATGTGAGAATCAGCAGCAAAAGACGCGCACGTCCGCTTCCTGATTTGCGTTTCAAAGCTGGCGAGCGCGTGTTGCTCGCAAGGATCTGTTCAAGTTTGCTCATATCGTAATCCCTGCGGGGCAAAGATGTTCAAATCTTGGCACCCGCAGGGAAAGATATAGTCACATGGCCTCTGGCTGGGGCATGCCCAGAATATGATACCCGCCGTCGACGCGGATGATCTCACCCGAAGTATAGCTGCCGGCGTCGGACGCAAGATAAACGGCGGTGCCTCCGACGGCCTCCAGCGTGGCATTCGAACGCATCGGTGCGTTCTGGTCGCAGAACTTGTAGGTCTTGCGTGCACCACCAATAGCCGCACCCGCCAATGTTTTCATCGGGCCGGGCGAGATGGCGTTCACGCGAATACCCTCAGGGCCCAGATCGTTCGCCAGATAGCGCGTCGCCGATTCCAGCGCAGCCTTGGCGACGCCCATGACATTGTAGTTTGGTACAACCTTGTTCGATCCCTGATAGGTCAGGGTCAACAATGTGCCGCCATTGTCCTTCATCAGCGGATAGGCGCGACGGGCAACTTCGATGAACGAATAGGCCGACACATCCAGCGAGTGTTTGAAGTTTGCCCGCGTGGTGTTCAAGAATCGACCGGTCAGTTCGGACTTGTCCGAATAAGCGATAGCGTGGACAACAAAATCTATTGTTGGCCAGCGGGCGGACAACTCGCCAAACGCGCGATCCAGTGAATCATCATCGGTCACATCCGCATCGACCATGAAGTCGCTGCCCAAGCTTTGGGCCAGCGGTTCAAGCCGTTTGCCAAACGCCTCGCCCTGATAGGTGAAAGCCAGCTCAGCGCCCGCTTCGTGCATGGCTTTGGCGATGCCCCACGCGATAGAGCGGTCATTAGCCACGCCCATGATCAGGCCGCGTTTACCCTTGAGAATATCCGACATCTTGTTCACCCGTTATACTTCGACAGAACCATGGATCCGTTGGTGCCGCCAAAGCCGAAGCTATTGGTCATCACGCTGTCCAAGCCTGCGTTTTCAACCACTTGAGTTGCAATTTCACCGGGCAGGATGCCGTCGGCAAGTGTGTCGACATTGATCGACGGAGTAATGAAATCATGTTCCAGCATGAGCAGGCAGAAGATCGCCTCAAGCGCCCCCGCTGCGCCTTGCGCGTGACCGGTCATCGATTTTGTCGATGAAATCGGAGGCACACTGCCTTCACCAAAGATACGGCGTACGGCTTCGACTTCTCCGACGTCGCCCACTGGGGTCGAGGTGCCGTGGGCATTGATATAGCCGACCTTGCGGCCTTCGGGCACGGTCGACAGCGCCAGACGCATCGCGCGCTCGCCGCCTTCGCCGGATGGTGCCACCATGTCGTGCCCATCAGATGTCGCGGCATAGCCGGTTACTTCGGCATAGATTTTCGCACCGCGCGCCAGCGCATGCTCGAGGTCTTCCAGAACCACGATGCCGCCACCGCCGGAAATCACAAATCCGTCGCGGTTCTGATCGAATGCGCGCGAGGCTTTATCAGGTGTGTCGTTGTACTTGGACGACATCGCACCCATCGCGTCGAACAGGCAGGACAGGGTCCAGTCCAGCTCTTCTCCTCCACCTGCGAACATCACATCCTGCTTTCCCAGCATGATCTGTTCAGCCGCATTGCCGATGCAGTGCAGCGAGGTCGAGCAGGCCGAGGTGATCGAGTAGTTGATACCTTTGATTTTGAACGCGGTCGCCAAGTTCGCAGAAATCGTAGAACACATGCACTTTGGCACTGCAAACGGGCCGATCCGTTTGGTTGCGCCGGTTTTCAGCACGGTTTGGTGCGCGGTCAACATCGCGCTGGTCGATGGTCCACCCGAACCGGCCACCAGACCTGTGCGCGGATTGACCACCTGATCTTCGGTCAGCCCGGCGTCCGCGATGGCCTGATTCATCGCGATATGGGCATAGGCAGCACCCGGACCCATGAACCGCAGGGTCCGCTTGTCCACGTGATCGGCCACATCGATTTTCAGCGAACCGGCGATTTGGCTGCGAAAGCCGTGCTCGACCATCTGTTCGCTTGCTACGATGCCGGATTTGCCTGCTTTGAGCGAGGCGAGCACCTCTTCGGCATTGTTCCCGATCGAGGACACAACCCCCAGACCGGTGACGACTACTCGACGCATGTGCGTACTCCTTATTGCGGCCGGTCAGGCTCAGGCGTCTGACAGAACGACCTTCATATCCTTGACGTCGTATATCAATTCGCCATCGGCTTCGACGATGCCATCTGCCACACCCATGGTCAGGCGGCGCGTCTGGATCGCCTTTTTGAAATCAATCTTATAGGTCAGCATCTTCCGGTCCGGGCGCACCATGCCGGTCAACTTGACCTCTCCGACGCCAACGGCCATGCCACGTCCTTGCCAGCCGCGCCAGCCGAGGTTGAAGCCGGTCAGTTGCCACAAACCGTCCAGGCCCAGACAGCCGGGCATGATCGGATTGCCGGGGAAATGGCAGTCAAAGAACCAAAGGTCAGGTGTGATATCAAATTCGGCCAGCACATGACCCTTGCCATGCGCTCCACCGTCGCCGGAAATCTCGGTAATGCGGTCCATCATCAACATCGGCGGAGCCGGCAACTGCGCGTTGCCAGGGCCAAATAGTTCGCCGCGGGCGCATTTCAGCAGATCGTCCTTGTCAAAACTGCTCGGGAATTGGGCCATTCTGCCGCCTCTCCTGCCTGGGTCCGTTTATTACATCTGGCCTCGTCTATCACCCGTATGCAAGGTCCTGCAAGACCAGCACTCCATATCTTGTTGTGACTACAATATTCTTTGCGAATGAATTTCATTTGAAATTGCAGGCAGGGCGCACTTATATTAAGGGCAGCAAAACACAGGTATCGGATTCATGACACCTCAGAGCCGTGAGATCGCTGCAAATTGGTTGGTTGACGCAGGTTTGCGCCCCACGCGCCAAAGGGTTGCTTTGGCCGAATTGCTTGTGGGCGACGGTCTGCATCGTCATGTGACAGCGGAAAGCCTGTTTGAATCCGCAAAAGCCAAAGGTGACGCGGTTTCGCTGGCGACCGTATACAACACATTGCGGGCGTTTTGCGATGCCGGGGTGCTTCAAGAGATCACTGTTGACGGGTCCAAAAGCTATTTCGACACCAACACGCATGACCATCCGCATTTCTATTGGGAAGACGAAAGCCGTCTGAGCGATGCACCATCCGACCAATTGGTGATCCAACAATTGCCGGAAGCTCCTGAAGGCGTCGAAATCGCATCGGTCGATGTGGTGATCCGCCTGCGGAAGAAGTAACCTCTAATCCTTACATAACAACGTAACCAACGCATGCTCAGCCTGCATGATCATTGGATCTGTCGGCCCCGTGCCATGCCGTGCCAATACAACAGATTCGGTTGCATCTGGATCGGTGATCGGCAGGCTTATCACGCGGACCTGATCATAACTGAAGCCGTTTTTAGGGCTGGTATAGCTTATCCCGATGCCTTCCCCATGAGCGGCCAGACTGCGCGAAAGCTCCAATGATTCCGCTCGGTGCGAGATTGTGGGGTTCAGACCTTTGCGTCTGAAAAGCGCGAGTACATGCTGTGCAGACAAACCCTCTTTAGACAGAATCAGTGGATATGACGCTAGCTCGGTCAGGGTTAGCTGCTTGGCCGCCGCCAGTGTATGATCAGGTGAAAGCAGTGCGTGTGGGGTGCTGTCGAACAACTTCTTGCAGGAAAAACCGGCATCCATGCCGAGGTCATAGGTGAGTGCAAAATCGTATCTGCCATCGATCAGGCCGGAAATCAGGCCTTCGAACGTCTCAACCCCGTGTGTCAGGACGACGTCGGGCAAAGCTTCTTGCAGGCGGTGCAGAGATTGGGCCAGAAGAAAGGGTGCCAGATCGACAAAGCATCCCAGGCGCAATCGGCGCTCGCCGGTTATCGGCTGCTTTGACTGTTCCAAAAGCGCAGCTCGCTTCAACAAGGCCTCGGCCTCTTCGATGAATTTGCGGCCCTGCGGGGTCAGCGCCATCGCGGCACCCCGTCTTCGGGCAAACAGTGGATATCCCAAACGTGTTTCGACCCGGGTCAGCGCATTGGACAAGGCAGGTTGCGAGACATTTAGGCGTTGTGCCGCAGCAGACAGGCTGCCATGCCGGCCGATGGCGCAAACATATTCGTACTGGCGCAGAGTGAGGTATAACATAGAGTTAATACCTAATTTGAAAGATATGATTTGAACAGATGTCTTATTCATGCGCAGATCGGGCGACAAATCTAAGGAGACCGCGATGACTCACCCTCTTGTTTCTCAGGCCATGATCGACAACTTCCAGACGGACGGCGTTGTGTTGGTCAAAGGCCTGTTCGCCGATCACATTGAAACCCTACGGGCCGGGGTTGCCGCGAATATGGCCGAGCCGGGTCCTTATGCTTCGGAGAACAGGAAAGATGGCGAAACCGGCCGTTTTTTTGACGACTATTGCAACTGGTCCCGTATCCCGCAGTTTCGTGAAGTGATCGAAAAATCTCCTGCTGCTGAAGTAGCGGCCGACCTCATGCAGTCGCAATCTGTGCAGATGTTCCATGACCATGTTCTGGTGAAGGAACCCGGAACCTCGATGGCAACGCCGTGGCATCAGGATGGGCCATACTATTTTGTGGATGGTCAACAGAATATCAGCTTCTGGTCACCGTTGGATCCGGTGAAACAAGCGACCTTGCGCTGCGTTGCCGGTTCGCACCGCTGGGAAAAAGAAGTGCTACCTACCCGCTGGGTCTCGGAAGAAGGTTTCTTCCCTGACGAGGGCCAGTACATGCCGATTCCGGACCCAGATGCCGAAGGGATGAAGATTGTAGAATTTGAAATGGAGCCCGGTGACGCAGTGGCCTTCAACTATCGCACGCTACACGGGGCCCGAGGCAATACTTCCGATAGCCGACGCAGGGCATTTTCGCTGCGATTGGTTGGTGATGATGCACGTTATGTCGAGCGTCCAGGCCGGACTTCGCCGCCATTTCCGGGACATGAAATGGTGCCGGGGCAGCGGCTGCGCGAGGACTGGTTCCCAGTTCTGTTACAGCGTTAGAACCTAGAACCACTGGCCCGATTCGATCAGGCCCAGATCCAGCAATTGGCGCGAGTCCCACTCGAACGGAGTTGAATGGATCCAGCAGAAGTTGGAGATATCAAACGTCGATCCGGCGTTCGTCTTCAATGCTTTGGCCGCCCGGAACGAACAGATCGCGGCGGTCAGGTTGTTGTGCCATGGGCAGGCGTAGGTGTTGTATTCCGGCTCATTGAAAGTGTGATCAGGCAGAAGTTTCAGATCGGGTTTTGCTTTGAACAGCGAAATCCGATCGATCCGGCGTCGTTCATACGGGATATGATCTTCGAACCGCCAGCGCAGACCACCGGACATATCCAGTTGCCGCTCTAGCGGCTTGCCAGATGCGTCATGCCGCGTGTGGGCGTAGTATCCGGTCTTGTCCAGCATTGCGTGATCGGGGGCCACTCCGTTTGGATAGGCCGTCAGATCATTCGCATAAAGATCGATCACATGGGTCAGCATGGCCTGGCGCCGTTCTTCAGAATGGAAGGCCAGTAACTCTCCGACCGAGCGGGTCTCGCAGAAAGGGTAGAACAGATATTCAGAGTTGTAGCAGTAGTATACCCATGTGCCTTGAGCCGCCTGAATGATCCGATTGACGGCCTCAAATACGACGGTTCTGGGCGCGCAGGTCATCGTCACTCGATGAACCCTTTCCTCCAGCGCTTCATCCAGCGTGAATTCCTGGGGTAGGAATGTGATCACGGATTTGAACCCCAGCTTCAAATGATGGTGCAGCGTCCCTTCTAGCTCGACATCATCTTCGGCAAATATCAGTGCCACGGGTCCCTTGCTCAGGATCGACCGATCGGAATTCAGAAGGTGATCAAGGGATTCGTACTGCATCGTTGGTTTCGTTGCCGCCTTGCTGGAAATTCCCGCCAAATTCGGGTAATTGCGCCAGCATTGCAAGCGGCGTTCGATACGTATAGACGACGCCGACCCAGCGACTGAAAAGGCCAACCCATGTCTGAACCGAAAAAGCTGTTTATCAAGACCTATGGCTGTCAGATGAACGTCTATGACAGCGAACGCATGGCCGAAGCGCTGGGCGGACAGGGCTATGTCGAGACCAAATCGCCCGATGATGCGGATATGATCCTGCTCAATACCTGCCACATTCGAGAAAAGGCAGCTGAGAAAGTCTATTCCGAACTGGGCCGTTTCAAGGGCCTCAAGGCGGAAAAGCCGGAACTTAAAATCGGTGTCGCAGGTTGCGTCGCTCAGGCCGAAGGCGAGGAAATCATCCGTCGCCAGCCGCTTGTCGATCTGGTGGTGGGGCCGCAAAGCTATCATCGCCTGCCCGAGATGGAGGCGAAGACGCGCGCGGGTGAAAAGGCGCTGGATACCGAGTTCCCCGAAGAAGACAAATTCGAAAAGCTCAAGAACCGCCCCAAGGCCAAGCGCGGACCGACGGCATTCCTGACCGTGCAGGAGGGGTGTGACAAGTTCTGTGCCTTCTGCGTTGTGCCCTATACACGCGGGGCCGAGGTCAGCCGCCCGGCAGATCGCATCCTGCGTGAGGCCCGCGATCTGGTTGAACGCGGTGTGCGTGAGATCACGCTGCTGGGGCAGAACGTCAATGCCTATCACGGGGCTGGACCGGACGGAGACATGACCCTTGCCGGTCTGATCTGGGAATTGAACAAGGTCGACGGGCTAGAGCGCATACGCTTTACCACCTCGCACCCGAACGACATGGATGATGCGCTGATCGAAGCGCATGGCACCTGTGAGAAGTTGATGCCATATCTGCATTTGCCGGTGCAGTCGGGGTCGGACAAAATTCTGAAGCGGATGAACCGCAGCCATACGGCTGAAAGCTATCTGCGATTGATCGAGCGTATCCGAGAAGCGCGCCCCGATATTCTGATGTCCGGCGATTTCATCGTGGGCTTCCCGGAAGAGACGGAAGAGGATTTTCAGGCCACTCTGGATTTGGTCGAAGAGGTCAAATACGGCTACGCCTATTCCTTCAAATACTCGACGCGACCCGGCACACCTGCAGCAGAACGGCCACAGGTCGAGGCCGAAGTGGCGGATGCACGCCTGCAGCGCTTGCAAGGGTTGATCACGCGCCACCAGCGCGAGATTCAGGACTCGATGGTCGGAAAGACAGTTAATGTCCTGTTTGAAAAGCCTGGGCGGCAACCGGGCCAGATGGTTGGAAAATCCGAGTATCTGCATGCGGTTCACGTCGCGGACGCTGATATCGCGAGCGGCGACTTACGTAAGGTAAGGATAAAATCGTCTGGCGCGAACTCGCTGGGTGGTGAGTTGGTCTGATCCCTTGTGGCTGGCCCGCAAAGGGTTTTCGCCTTGAAATTTAACCCTTGATTTATGGCTTGGAACTATGTTCCGAGGAAGGCTAGATTTTTCTGGGCCGAATTTTGGGTGTCGACAAACGCACCGACCCCGCCTGACGGCCCGCCTTTGCGGAGGGTACGAGTAGTGAGCTGGATACGTTTTCCGAGTGTAAACCTTTCCCGTGTTTTGTCGGCGACTGTCGTGTTTCTATCTTGCGCTGCCCCGACTTTGGCCGGCGATGTCGTCGGGGAAGTCACTGAGCCCGACGTAATCTCGTCTCAGCGTTTCGCGCGCGACGTCAATGCGTTCTATCTGGGGGTCAGCGCCGGACATGCCTCGGGCGGTTCGGACGAGTTTGGCCTGCGCGTGAACGACGGAGACACGTTTGCTGCGGGCGACCTTAAGCCAAGCGGAAATTTCGCAGGTTTTCGCGGTGGCTGGCGCGGCATTCTGCCAGCCAGAGGTGGGCGCGACTATGTGTATGGGCTGGAAGTCGGCTATGACTTTGGCACGCTCGATGACATCACCTCGTCCCGATCCGGTGGGGCAGAGGTCAGCGGCAGATCCGCGATCTCGGATGTATTGTCCATCCGCCTGCGGAACGGGCTTACCAACCGCAGCGGCAGTGTCCTCTATTTCGTGACTCTGGGTTATGTCCGCGGCGATATCACCACGTCAGGCTCACTAACTGATGCAAGCGGGACAAGCCGATTTGAGAGCGAGGACCGCCGACAAGGTTTCTCGGCCAGCTTGGGCGCTGAACACAAACTGAACGAAAATTGGTCGATCACCGGCGAGATCGAGTATCTGCAGTTCGAATCAAAAACGGTCGAACTGGGTCCGTCATTCTCGACCAAATCGACGCCAAGCTATCGCGGACTGCGGATCGGTTTGAACTATACATTCTGATATCCGCGCGATTGGCGTTTAAAGTTGGCTGTTTCAGCGTTCATCGGCGCATTTGTCATGAGGTGTGCAAATTTTGAAACTGCCGCTTGCGTCTACCTCTTCAGTTTGTCTACGCTCAAGGTGAACCGCCAAGACAGGAGAACGGATTGGCCATCGGTGCCCTGACCCCACCGCAAGATGACATGCCCCAGCGTGAGGCGCTTGTTGAATTTCCAGACAACAGATTATTGATCGATTTGTGCGGAGAGTATGACCGCAACTTGACCGATATCGAACAGAAGCTCTCGGTGCAGATTGTGCGACGCGGCAATCAGCTTGTCGTGCTGGGCGACGAGGATTCGCAAAAGCAGGCGATTGAGGTTCTACAGGCCCTCTATACACGGCTCGAAGGTGGGCGTGATGTGGAAGCCGCAGATGTCGACCGCGAGTTGCGCATGGGCAATTCCGAGGTCGGAACTGGCACGCGCGATGGTGACCAGCTTGAGATGTTCAAGGGTGGCACGGTCGAGATCAAGACACGCAAAAAACTGGTCGAGCCGCGCACCGACGCCCAGAAGGCCTATGTGCAGTCGCTGTTCAACAACGAACTGGCCTTTGGCATTGGTCCCGCTGGCACCGGCAAAACCTATCTGGCCGTCGCGGTCGGGGTGTCCATGTTCATTGGCGGGCACGTTGACCGCATCATTCTCAGCCGTCCGGCGGTCGAGGCCGGTGAAAAGCTCGGTTACCTGCCCGGTGACATGAAGGATAAGGTCGATCCCTACATGCAGCCGCTTTATGACGCGCTGAATGATTTCCTGCCCGGAAAACAACTTGCCAAGCTGATCGAAGAAAAGCGGATCGAGATTGCTCCGCTTGCCTTCATGCGCGGTCGTACGCTGGCAAATGCATTTGTGGTGCTGGACGAGGCGCAGAATGCCACAACGATGCAGATGAAGATGTTCCTGACTCGGCTTGGTGAAGGTAGCCGGATGGTTATCACCGGCGACCGGTCTCAGGTTGATCTGCCGCGCGGTGTGCAGTCAGGTCTCAAGGATGCCGAACGGTTGCTGAAAACGATCCCGAATATCAGCTTCAACTATTTCACCTCGAAAGATGTCGTCCGCCATCCGCTTGTCGCCGCCATTATCGAGGCGTATGAGGCCGATGCGGGGCGCGAAACCGGATAACTTTCAAGGCGCCGATTGAAGCTGGGCTCGGAGCCAAAGGTATGAATCTGGAAATCACGCTTGAGGATGATCGCTGGCGCGGGCTGGAGCCTTTGGCCACGCGCGCAATTGCTGCTGTTCTGGAGTATTGCGATCTTGAGGCGGATCAATGCGAAATCAGCTTGCTGGGCTGCGATGATGCACGGATCGCTGAATTGAATGCTGAATTTCGTGAAAAATCCACGCCGACCAACGTCCTCAGCTGGCCTGCCGAAGAACTGGCCCCGGATCGGGCGGGAGACACTCCGCCGGCTCCGCAACCTGACTTTACTGGCGAAATCGTGCTGGGCGACATTGCGATCTCTTATGACACCTGCGCGCGCGAAGCAGCTGAAGCCGGCAAAAGCACCGACGATCACGTGACGCATCTGATCGTTCACGGTACACTACATTTGCTGGGGTATGATCACATTCGTGACCTCGACGCCACTTTGATGGAAAGGGTCGAGGTCGAGATACTTGGCAAACTGGGTATAGATGACCCATATAATGTATGACATGGGCACCTTTGCCCGATCATTTGGAACAGGATAATGGGCGAAACAGACGGCAGTTCTAGGGCGGCGCATGGCGCGCATTCTCAGAACAGCAGCAATGACAGCGACGAAAGAGGCGGGCTTTTTTCTCGACTCATCGACGTATTTTCTTCTCAGGGCGAAGAGACCAGCCAGCTAAACGGGGCAGAGGTCGTCAGCGCTCAGCCAAGGGGCATGATCAACCTGCGCAGAATGCGGGTCGAAGATGTTGCGATCCCAACAGCCGAAATCGTATCGGTCCCCTCGACAACCCCGAAAGACGAACTTGTCCAGATTTTCCGCGACAGCGGCTTGTCACGCATTCCGGTTTACGATGGCACTTTGGATACGCCCTTGGGGTTTGTGCATCTCAGGGACTTTGCGCTGACCCATGGCTTTAACGGCAACTCCTCCGAGTTCGATCTGAGGTCGATGCTGCGGACATTGCTGTTCGTGCCACCATCGATGCCAATTGGCGTTTTGCTGACCAAGATGCAGACAGAACGTCGCCATATGGCTCTGGTGATCGATGAATACGGTGGAGTCGATGGTTTGCTGACTATCGAAGATCTGATTGAACAGGTTGTCGGAGAAATCGCCGACGAACATGATGCCGACGAAGATCAGCTATGGATACAAGAGAAACCCGGCTGCTACGTGGTTCAGGCGCGTGTACCACTTGAAGAGTTCGAGGCCGAGATTGGCCGCTCTCTGACCAGCCACGAAGATGTAGACGAAGAAGAGATCGACACATTGGGCGGTTTGGTCTTCATGCTCTCGGGGCGGGTTCCGGCGCGTGGTGAGGTTGTATGCCACCCCGAAGGGCCCGAGTTCGAGGTCATTGACGCAGACCCGCGCCGCATAAAACGGTTGCGTGTCATGCTGCCGGATATTGTTGCATGAACCCTGCCGAGGGGTGGCCCTTTTGGCTGCGGTTGGTGCTGGCGGCGCTGTTGGGTGTCGCAGCGGCCAGTGGTCAGGCACCATTGGGATATTGGCCAATAAGCTTGCTGTCGCTGGTGCTGATAGCGCCGTTGTATCTGAGCACTGAGACAAATCGCCGAGCGGTTTTGCTGGGTTGGGTCTTCGCAACGGGCTATTTTGCGCACGCATTAAGCTGGATTATCGAGCCGTTTCTGGTTGATGTCCAACGCCATGCGTGGATGGCCCCTTTTGCTCTGATCTTCTTGTCGGGCGGGTTGGCCTTGTTCTGGGCGTTGGCCTTCGGAGTTTCGAAGCGCATCGGTGGAGCGCCCGTCTTGCAGGGGGCTTTGCTGTCTGTAACGCTGGCGCTGGTCGAGTTTGCGCGTGGCTACATTCTGACCGGATTTCCTTGGGCAGGCATCGCGCAGATTTGGGTGGATACGCCATTTGCCCAGACTCTGTCACTTGTCGGCCCCTATGGTTTGGGGGCGCTGACACTGCTTGCCACAGTGCCATTGGGCGCAGCCTTGTTCAGCAATCGTACCCGAAGCGGCATCGTTGTACCGATCGCGTTGACCGCAGGCTGTGCGGTATTGGCTTTGATCTATGCAGCGAACCGACCTCCAGTCATGCCCTCTGGTCATATCGTGCGGCTGATTCAACCCAATGCACCCCAGGACCAGAAATGGGATCCTGCCTATGCGTCAGTGTTTTTCGCACGCCAACTTGAATTCACAGCGGCCGAGCCCCGCCCGGACCTGATCGTCTGGCCGGAAACCTCGGTCCCGGCATGGCTGGGCAGCGCACAGCCCTATCTTTCAGCCATTGGCGAAGCGGCACAGGGCACCCCGGTGATCCTGGGCATTCAGCGTGCAGATGGGCAGCAGATTTATAACTCGATGATCTATCTAAATGAGGAGGGTCAGCAAGACGGGCTATACGATAAACATCACTTGGTGCCCTTTGGGGAATATGTGCCATTTGGTGAAGTGATGGCAAGGTTCGGCATCTACGGGATGGCCGCAACCACAGGGAATGGCTTTAGCGCGGGACCGGGTGCCGCATTGATGGATGTAGGCGTGCTGGGCAAGGCGCTGCCGCTGATCTGCTACGAGGCGGTTTTCACGCAGGATATTTTATCCGCGCCGGATCGTGCGGATTTTCTTTTGCAGATTACAAACGACGCTTGGTTCGGAACGCGTTCCGGCCCGTATCAGCACCTCGCCCAGGCGCAGATGCGTGCAATCGAACAAGGCCTGCCGATGTTGCGCTCGGCCAATACCGGAGTTTCGGCAATGATTGACCCAGCGGGGCAGATCACCGAGGCGCTGGCGCTTGGGCAGGCGGGGTTTATCGACGCCGAATTGCCGCGCCCACAAACTCCGACCGTTTATTCCCGAATTGGTGATAGTCCGGTATTAGTAGCTCTATTGGTGCTATTCGCGCTGCTATGGCGACACACCCGGCGCGTAAACGACCAAATTCCGATTGACCCTGTCAAACGCTAAGCGTATTCGGTCGCACGCCTGTCACAACGGCTTCCTGACGTGGTGGGGTAAACTTAATGGAGCACATTCATGTCCCGACAGAATTATACTTTTACTTCGGAATCCGTTTCCGAAGGACACCCGGATAAGGTCTGCGATCGTATTTCCGATGCAGTACTAGACGCATTCCTGCGCGAAGAACCCGAGGCCCGCGTTGCCTGCGAAACTTTTGCCACCACGGATCGCGTAGTAATCGGCGGTGAAGTGGGTCTGTCGGATCAGGACAAGTTGCATGATTATATGGCGCATATCGACGATATCGCGCGGGCATGTATCAAAGATATCGGTTACGAGCAGGACAAGTTTCACCACGAAACCGTCGAAGTGACCAACCTTCTGCATGAGCAGTCGGCCCATATCGCGCAGGGCGTGGATGCTGCCGATAACAAAGACGAAGGCGCGGGCGATCAGGGCATCATGTTCGGCTATGCCACGACCGAGACGCCAGCGCTTATGCCTGCGCCGATCCAATACTCGCATGCCATCCTTCGCCGACTTGCCGAAGTCCGCAAAAATGGTAGTGAACCTGCCTTGGGCCCGGATGCGAAATCGCAGTTGTCGGTGGTTTACCGTGACGGCACCCCTGTCGGTGTCAGCTCGATCGTGCTGTCGACGCAGCATCTGGATGCGGCGCTGACCTCGGATGATATCCGCGCCATTGTTGAGCCTTACATCCGCGAAACCCTGCCCGACGGCTGGCTGACCGCCGAGACCGAGTGGCACGTGAACCCCACCGGCAAGTTCGTCATCGGCGGTCCGGATGGTGATGCGGGTCTGACCGGTCGCAAGATCATCGTCGATACGTATGGCGGCGCGGCCCCTCACGGCGGTGGTGCATTCTCGGGCAAAGACCCAACCAAGGTGGACCGCTCGGCGGCTTATGCGGCGCGTTATCTGGCCAAGAATGTCGTTGCTGCAGGGATGGCAGAGCGCTGCACCATTCAGTTGAGCTATGCGATTGGGGTGTCAAAGCCGCTATCGATCTATGCTGACACGCACGGAACTGGCCAGATTGCCGATGCGGTGATCGAAAAAGCAGTTGGGCAGGTGATGGACCTGACTCCGCGCGGAATTCGCCAACATCTGCAACTCAACAAGCCGATTTATCAGAGGACCGCTGCTTATGGCCACTTTGGTCGCGAACCCGATGCGGACGGCGGATTTAGCTGGGAGCGCACCGATCTGGTAGAAGCGCTGAAACAGGCGGTCTGATCAACAATTAGTAAAACGCGCCGGTTTCGGCGCGTTTTTTGCAAGTCGGCGACCACTTGCAACAATTTCAGCCCCGCAGTAAGGGCTGCGCCATGAGTACAAAGACCCCACAACGCCCGCGCAGAAATTTTTATGGCCGCTTTAAGGGCAAAACCCTGAAGCCCAGTCAAAAGACTTATCTGTCGGAAGATCTTGCCGCCTTGTCCCCCGGTGCGGTGGATTGGGACGGTAATCCTGAACGCGATCCGCTCGATCTCGATGGTCTATTCAGAGGCAAGCCTGTCTGGCTTGAGGTCGGCTTTGGCGGCGGCGAGCATCTGGTGCATCAGGCTCAGCAAAACCCGGATATCGGCATCATCGGAGCCGAACCCTATATCAATGGTGTTGCGATGCTGTTGGGTAAAATCCGTCAGGCCGGTGTTGAAAACCTTGCCGTACATCCCGGGGACGCGCGAGACTTGTTCGACGTTTTGCCTGAAGCCAGCATATCGCGCGCTTTTCTGCTCTATCCCGATCCCTGGCCTAAGACCCGGCATCACCGACGCCGGTTTGTCACACCTGAACATCTGGAGCCTTTGGCGCGCGCGTTAAAGCCGGGCGCAATTTTTCGCGTTGCAACAGACATCCCTGACTATGTGCGCCAAACGCTGGAAGAGTTGCCGCGGGCGGGCTTCGAATGGCTGGCCGAGCGCCCCGCCGACTGGCGTGAGCCGTGGGATGACTGGATTTCCACGCGCTACGAACAGAAGGCGCTGCGCGAAGGCCGTACACCCCATTACCTGACCTTCCGCCGCAAAGACTGATTGTTGCTGGACCAACTGGCCCCAATTCGCTAATCGGCCTGAGGACTGATAGCGAAAACAGGAGCCCCCATGTCCGGACACGGCACGCCCACCCCGATGACGTCGCAGCCTTGCGGCCCGCTGACAGGCACCGCAGAGGTGCCCGGGGACAAGTCGATCTCGCACCGGTCCCTGATCCTGGGGGCAATGGCTGTGGGAGAAACCAAGATATCGGGCCTGCTGGAAGGCGAGGACGTATTGGACACCGCTAAGGCCATGCGTGCCTTTGGGTCCGAAGTAACGGATCATGGCGGTGGCGAATGGTCGGTGCATGGTGTAGGCGTTGGTGGTTTTTCCGAACCAGATCAGGTAATCGATTGTGGCAATTCGGGCACTGGCGTGCGCCTGATCATGGGGGCGATGGCGACTTCTCCGATCACAGCGACCTTCACCGGAGATGCGAGCCTGAACAAACGTCCGATGGCGCGGGTCACCGATCCGCTGGCGCTGTTCGGAACGCAATCTGTCGGCCGAGACGGTGGACGTCTGCCGATGACCATTGTCGGAGCTGCGGACCCCACCCCGGTGCGCTATGAGGTGCCTGTGCCTTCGGCGCAGGTGAAATCAGCCGTTCTGCTGGCAGGGCTGAACGCTCCCGGCAAGACCATCGTGATCGAGAAGGAAGCGACCCGCGATCATTCCGAACGGATGCTTGCGGGCTTTGGTGCCGAAATCACGGTCGAGGACACGGATGAAGGGCGCGTCATTACGCTGACCGGTCGGCCCGAGCTGAAGCCACAAGTCATCGCCGTGCCGCGCGACCCGTCCAGTGCGGCCTTCCCCGTCTGTGCCGCACTGATCACACCGGGCTCGGACGTGTTGGTCCCCGGTATCGGCCTGAACCCGACCCGCGCAGGCCTGTTCACCACGCTGCGCGAAATGGGTGCCGATCTGACCTACGAAAACGAGCGCGAAGAGGGGGGTGAACCGGTTGCCGATCTGCGTGCAAAATACTCGCCCAACATGAAGGGGATCAACGTCCCGCCCGAACGCGCGGCGTCGATGATCGATGAATACCCGGTGCTGTCTGTTGTGGCCGCAAATGCGACCGGCACAACAATGATGGGCGGCGTGAAAGAGCTGCGCGTCAAGGAAAGTGACCGGATCGACGCAATGGCCCGTGGCCTGCGCGCCAACGGTGTGACCGTGAACGAGGGTGACGAATGGTGGTCAGTCGACGGTCTCGGCATCGGCGGTGTGCCCGGTGGTGGGACCTGCGAAAGCTTCTTGGACCACCGCATTGCCATGTCGTTCATGGTCATGGGGATGGGGGCTAAAAAGGCGGTTTCGGTGGATGACGGCGGACCGATCGCAACGTCGTTCCCGATTTTTGAGCCTTTGATGGCCGCGCTCGGTGCCAAGGTCGAGCGTACATGAGATTCACCGTAGCTATCGACGGCCCTGCGGCGGCGGGCAAGGGGACGATTTCCAAGGGCGTTGCTGCGCATTTCGGGTTTGCGCATCTGGATACCGGTCTTCTCTATCGCGCAGTGGGGCGTCGTATGCTGCAAGGTGACGAACCGGTTGCAGCGGCTGGGTCCCTGACAGCAGAAGAATTGCAGCAGGGCGATCTGCGTACGGCTGAGATCGCACAGGCGGCCTCGAAAGTTGCGGTCATTCCTGAAGTCCGAAGCGCACTCGTTGATTTTCAGCGGGCGTTTGCCCGTCGCGCCGGAGGCGCCGTGCTGGACGGGCGCGATATTGGAACCGTGATTTGCCCAAACGCTGAGGTCAAACTGTTTGTCACCGCCAGTCCCGAAGTCCGGGCGGAACGGCGATATCTTGAGCTTTCGGCCAAAGGTTCGGACGTGTCACGCGAACAGGTGCTTGCGGATGTCAAAGAGCGTGACTCACGTGACGCGGATCGCAGCACTGCACCGATGAAACCTGCAGATGACGCCGTGCAGCTTGATACGTCAAACCTGAGCATCGAGGCCGCGTTGGCACGGGCGCTCGAAACGATAGAACAGAACCTGCCCGCAGCCTGAAGTGGCTGCGGACAAGGGTCCGTCAGTTACAATTCACCAACTGCGATGCTCTTGATATTGGCCCACTGGTCATCTGCGGTTTTAGCGGTGCTGGTGACGTCTTTCAGGAAAGCAGCGCGGGTATCAGCATTCAGGAACAGATACAGCTTGCCGTCTGCGATCAGGTACTGATCCGGGTCGCCGTCGAACTTTTTGCCAACAGACACCCCGAACGAACAATAGCCACCGTGCTGGGGCAAGTAAGCCGCCGGATTGGCCTCGAACGCTTCAAGGTTTTCCGCGCTGGTGAAGTAAAAGGATGCGCCGTCATAAGTCGCCGAATGATTGGCGAAGCCTTCTACCGGATTGCCATTGTTGACAAGCGCGACCAGATCGACGCCATGGGCTGCCAGGGGTGCACCAGCCGCCGACAGGCCTTTGGAGACGTTGATTTCGTCTGCGGCAAAAGCCGGAGCTGCCAGGGCCAGAGTTGCGGCTAATGCAGTAAGTGCGAGCGATTTCATAGTAGGGGTCCTTTCCCATTTTGGTTCAAGGCTCGGGTCCGCCCCAAGCCGATGTAACTAAGTTAGAAAAGGTTATTCGGACGGGTAATCGCAGATAGGTCATGAGATTTTGCAGATCGTCCAAAGATCAGTGCGTTTTGCAAAAACCGTTCACATAGCTTTGTTTGGCCACCTGTCCGATGGCCGCCTAAGCTTGCTGGACAACCGTAGGAGTGGCCCATGATCAGACTAGCCCTGTTTTTGTTCTTTCTTGCAGGTAGCGTAGCTGCGCAGCAATCAGATACGCCGGTGCCCGAGGCCGAACCTCCGATGACTTACGAGCGTCTGGGAAAAATCATCTTTGCGCTAGATCCCGAGGCGCAACCGATCGGGCCGGGGTTTGAGTTGACGATATCTGATGTGACGGTGCTGGTTGTCACCGATACCAATGCTGATCGCATGCGGGCGATGGTCGCGATCGGCAGTGCTGCGGATTTGTCGCCAGCCGATTTGCAACGGATGATGCAGGCAAATTTCGACAGCACGCTGGATGCGCGCTATGCGATCGCAAATGGCACCTTATGGGCTGCGTTCATTCACCCGCTTTCGCTGTTGCAAAGGGATCAGTTGATCTCGGGGCTGGCCCAGACTGTGAATATCGCCAACACCTATGGCACATTGTACACCGGTGGTGCGGCGGAATTCGGAGGGGGCGACAGCCATGATCTGCAGCGTGAGCTGATCGAAGAACTTCTGAAGAAGGGTGAGGAAATCTGACACTTGTCCAAAGTAGGCGCACAGCCTGAATTCTGATGACGAATGTGCCAGCGACCATGGGTGTCATAGGCTCTAGCTGGATGCTTGAAAGCTGTTATAGTCTTCCCACAGCTAAATAAGGGAAAGCTGCTGTTAATCCCCAACACTCAAAAAAAGGGGGAGGCAGCTACAAAATCCCAAGCCAACAGGGACAAAAAAATATGAATAATCGTTTGCGTAAGATCACCATCGTGGGTGGTGGTACGGCGGGTTGGATGACTGCGCTCATCCTGGACATGGTGTTCTCCCGCACGTCAGCACCCAAGGATCGCCCACGCATTTGCTTGATCGAAAGCCCCAACATCTCGACTGTGGGTGTCGGTGAAGCGACGGTGCCGCGTATGCCGGTCACGCTCCGTCAGGCGGGCATATCAGAGCGGGATTTCTTCCGCGAAACCAACGCATCGTTCAAGTTGGGAGTTAAGTTCTGCAATTGGAACAACGACGCCAAGGGCAATCGGATCGACTACGTAAACCCGTTTGCCCATGGTCAATTGCTGGAGGGATTGGAGGCTGCCGAGTATTTTCTGCGTTTTGGTAACGGGGATCGGGATTTCACGCAGTCAATCTCACCGCATGATGATCTGGCCCGGTTGTGCAAGGGTGCGCGCCCGTTGGGTGCACCTGAGTTCGAACAGCGGTTTGGCTATGCCTATCATCTGGATGCCGTGAAATTTGCGGGCATGCTGACAAAGGTCTGCGCCAAGCGCGGCGTCGAGCATATTCAGGATGAGGTGCAATCGGTCGAACTGGACGAGCAGGGCAATGTCAGCCACCTGATGTTAGAGCGCAAGGGACGCCATGACATTGAGATGGTCATAGATTGCACGGGTTTCCGGGGGTTGATCATCAATCAAGCGTTGGGCGAGCCGTTCATGGATTACTCGGACTACTTGCCCAACGACCGTGCCATGGCCTTGCAGATCGAGCACCCTAACCCCGAAAAGATCGAAAGCGTTACACGCTCGACCGCGCTTGGTGCGGGTTGGACGTGGCGTGTGCCGCTCTACAATCGTGTAGGTACGGGATATGTGTATTCATCCGCGCATCGGACCGATGATCAGGCGGCGGACGAATATCTTGAGTGGTTGGGCGACAGCGGCAAGGGGCTGACACCGCGCGTGATCCCCATGCGTGTTGGTCGTGTCCGCAATGCCTGGGTTAAGAACTGCTTGGCGATCGGTTTGTCTGGTGGATTTATCGAACCGCTTGAAAGTACCGCGATCCACATGATCGATCACGCGATCCGCTGGTTTGCCGAGCATCTGCCGACCCGCGATATCGAGCCCGCGCTGCGCAACCGATATAACCGGCAGATGAACAAGCTTTATGACGAGGTACTGGATTTTATCTGCCTGCACTACCGGTTGGGTAACCGCGCCGATGATCAATATTGGATCGACGCCCGCACCGAGATGAAGATTCCGGATCGGTTGGCCGAGAACCTTGAGCTGTGGCAGCATCGTCTGCCGATGGAACACGATATCGAGTTTGCGACGCTGTTCAATTTCCGCGTCTATCAGACGGTTCTTCTAGGCAAACAGGTGTATGATACGGGGTATGGCGAAGGTATCCGTGATCGTCTGCGACCGCTGAAGAAACCGATTTGGTTCCAGTGGTGGAAGGGGGCAAAAATGGACCTTGCACAGATCCTCAAGACCATGCCGGATCACAAAACCCTGCTGCGAGATATCCGGGGCGAGTTGGAGAAGCCTGCCTTTGGCAAGGCCGCAATGGGGCAGCCGACTGTCGCAATGCCGGGCGCGAAACCGGCACCCGTGGTGATTGAGAACATGCCAAACCTCGCTGAGATTCAAAGCGGCAAGAAGGATCTGCAACTGTTCTAGCGCCGCATGGTATCATTCGGCAGAACTGACAAAGAAGGCCGGGGATCGGATCGCGTTTGCTTCGATGCCCGGACCTGATGTTCGGATTTTGTGGGATTGGCCAGTGTTTGAGGGCTTTGCTCTTGCACATGACACGGAATCCGCCTATACGCGCGCTGTCTGAACAAGGGCGGTTAACGTCCGGATGACGTATCTGAGCAGGGCCGGGTTACCTCGGCCCTTTGTGTTTGTTAGCTCGGGCGCGTTCTGGATCACGCATTCAGGCATCATGAAACAAGACCGGCGGAGACAACCGCTCGGCCAGCAAAAACGTTATGTAAAGGAAAACAACGCCACATGGCTAACGCATCCATGGAGGAATTCGAAGCCCTCCTGAATGAAAGCTTCGAAATGGACACGCCCGAAGAGGGTTCTGTTGTCAAAGGCAAGGTTCTGGCGATCGAAGCCGGCCAAGCCATCATCGACGTAGGCTACAAAATGGAAGGCCGCGTTGATCTGAAAGAATTCGCAAATCCCGGCGAAGCCCCTGAAATCGCTGTAGGCGACGAGGTCGAAGTGTACCTGCGCGCCGCAGAAAACGCCCGTGGCGAAGCCGTCATCTCGCGCGAGATGGCCCGCCGTGAAGAGGCATGGGACCGTCTGGAAAAAGCATATGCCGACGACCAGCGCGTCGAAGGTGCAATCTTTGGTCGCGTCAAAGGTGGCTTCACCGTCGATCTGGGTGGCGCAGTTGCGTTCCTGCCCGGCTCGCAGGTTGACGTTCGCCCCGTGCGCGACGCTGGCCCGCTGATGGGTCTGAAGCAGCCGTTCCAAATTCTGAAAATGGACCGCCGCCGTGGCAACATCGTTGTTTCGCGTCGCGCTATCCTGGAAGAATCGCGTGCCGAACAGCGTGCCGAAGTCATCGGCAACCTGTCCGAAGGTCAGACCGTCGAGGGTGTCGTCAAAAACATCACCGAATACGGTGCATTTGTTGACCTGGGCGGCGTTGACGGCCTGCTGCACGTCACCGACATGGCATGGCGCCGTGTGAACCACCCGTCCGAGATCCTGACGATCGGCGAAACCATCAAGGTTCAGGTCATCAAAATCAACAAAGAGACCCACCGCATCAGCCTGGGCATGAAGCAGCTGCAGGAAGATCCGTGGGATCTGGTTGCTGCGAAATACCCGTTGGGCTCGGTCCATCAGGGTCGCGTCACCAATATCACCGACTACGGCGCGTTCGTCGAGCTGGAAGCCGGTGTCGAAGGTCTGGTGCACGTGTCCGAGATGTCCTGGACCAAGAAAAACGTCCACCCCGGCAAGATCGTTTCGACCAGCCAGGAAGTCGACGTCATGGTTCTGGAAATCGACGGCGCCAAGCGTCGCGTATCTCTGGGCCTGAAGCAGACCCAGCGCAACCCATGGGAAGTGTTTGCAGAAACGCACCCCGAGGGCACCGAGGTCGAAGGCGAAGTCAAGAACATCACCGAATTCGGTCTGTTCATTGGCCTCGAAGGCGACATCGACGGCATGGTTCACCTGTCCGACCTGTCCTGGGACGAGCGTGGCGAAGATGCGATCCAGAACTACCGCAAAGGCGACGTGGTTTCGGCCGTCGTCTCGGAAGTTGACGTTGAGAAAGAGCGTATCTCGCTGTCGATCAAAGCCCTGGGCGGTGACAAGTTCGCCGAAGCCGTGGGCGGCGTGAAGCGTGGTTCGGTCATCACCGTCGAAGTGACCGCGATCGAAGATGGCGGCATCGAGGTCGAGTACGAAGGCATGAAGTCGTTCATCCGTCGTTCGGACCTGTCGCGTGACCGTGCTGAGCAGCGCCCCGAGCGTTTCTCGGTCGGCGACAAGGTCGACGTCCGCGTCACCAACGTCGACAGCAAGACCCGCCGTCTGGGCCTGTCGATCAAGGCACGCGAGATCGCCGAAGAGAAAGAGGCCGTGGAACAGTACGGTTCTTCCGACTCGGGCGCGTCGCTGGGCGATATCCTGGGTGCAGCACTGAAGTCGGGCGACTAAGTCCGGGGCGTATCCCAAACATGAAATTCGGCCTCGCACCATGGTGCGGGGCCGTTTTTGTTGCGAATCAATATCTTCCAAATAGTCGGCTTAATTTGCCTATCGTTCGCGCATGAAGTGTGGAAATCAGGCCAACGGGCAAAAATTCGCGTGAGATTGTCGCAAAATGCCGCCTTTGCTGGCAGAGTATCCGTTCCCCCGATCCGGGTTTTTTCCTATACTGTCAGAACTATAGGCTTGTCACATCGTCCGCCTGGGAGGGTATTGCGTATGATCCGTTCAGAATTGATTCAGAAAATTGCCGACGAAAACCCGCATCTCTATCAACGCGACGTCGAGCGGATCGTGAATACCGTTTTTGAAGAAGTGACCGACGCCATGGCACGCGGCGACCGCGTAGAGCTGCGCGGTTTCGGCGCGTTTTCGGTGAAAAAGCGTGACGCACGTGTAGGCCGCAATCCCCGCACCGGTGAAACTGTGCAGGTTGAAGAAAAATGTGTTCCATTTTTCAAAACTGGCAAGTTGCTAAGGGACCGTTTGAACGGTAAAGCCTAGCCTCATGATGCGCTACATTCGTTATGCTTTTCTGGCTGCATTGGGGATCGTTCTGGTCTCGGTTTCGCTGGCCAATCGCCAAATTGTTGAACTTAAGCTTATGCCGGATGCTTTGTCCGAGTTGCTGGGGTTCAACCTGTCAACCTCCTTGCCGCTGTTTCTGGTCGTGCTGGGTGGGGTTGTTGCCGGCCTAGTCATCGGCTTCCTGTGGGAATGGCTGCGCGAGCATAAGCACCGCAAGGATGTGACCGTGAAGCAAGGCGAAGTGCGCAAGCTTGAGCGTGAAGTTAAGAAGCTCAAGAAAAAGCAGAATGAAGGTCAGGATGATGTGCTGGCCATTCTGGATGAGGCAAGCTGAGGCCCTACGATGCCCGCTGATATCCGAGTTAAAATCTGCGGCCTGACCGCCCCTGACCACGTGCGCGCTGCTGTGGATGCGTGCGCGGGTTATGTTGGCTTTGTGTTTTTCCCCAAATCCCCGCGGCATGTTGAGCCCCAGACAGCTGCGACATTGGCACAGAAGGTGCCTGCGGGCGTCGCCAAGGTGGCGCTGACAGTGAATGCGACGGACGAGGATTTGGACCACATTCTTTCGATCGTGCCTCTGGATATGTTGCAACTGCATGGCAAAGAAAGTCCTGAGCGTGTGCAGCAAGTGCGAGACCACTTCGGCCTGCCAGTAATGAAGGCCATTGGTGTGGCCGAGGCCGAAGACCTCGCGGCCATCGATCTCTATTCAGATGTGGCGGATCAGCTGTTGATCGACGCAAAGCCAACGCGAAACGCGGAACTGCCTGGTGGTAACGGTTTGTCTTTTGATTGGCGCCTGCTGGCAGGTCGTAAATACTGGCGTAGGCCATGGATGCTGGCCGGAGGTCTGACCCCTGACAATGTTGCAGAAGCGGTGCGAATGACCGGCGCACAGCAGGTGGATGTCTCATCCGGCGTCGAAAGCTCTCCGGGTGTAAAGGATGCCGGGCTGATCCGCGCCTTTATCGACGCGGCAAGTTGATCTGATCTGCACGAACCTGCGTATCTCCTCAAAATGGGGAAGAGCATGCTGGCAGTGATCGGCGGAGTTTCACTTAAACGATGGTATCACGGGCCCGAGTTCTTCTGGCGCGCTCATCAATCCTTGCGGCAGGCACGCGGTGACGCGCTGTGCCTGCATGCCGAGGTATTTGTGCGTCAAGGCTGTTATTTTTCATACACAGTCTGGCATGATGTCGAAGCTATGCTGACATTCGCATATTCCGGCCCTCATCGCCGTGTAGTACGCGCGTCGACCCGTCTGGCCGATATCAATGTGTTCTGTCAATTTCCCTGCATTGCTGTTCCAAGTCGAGTTCAGGCACTTCAGGTGTGGGAACAGTGCGCTCAGGCGGCGGAATGATACGTTTTGCGATGGCAAATCACTCCATCACCTCCTATGAACATCGGGTACGACGAGGGAGACTTCCATGGCCAACGATCTTTTTAATTCCTTCATGTCCGGCCCCGATGAACAAGGCCGCTTTGGCATCTTCGGCGGGCGCTTTGTCAGCGAAACGCTGATGCCGCTGATCCTGTCACTGGAAGAGGAATATGACAAGGCCAAGGATGACCCCACATTTTGGGCCGAGATGGACGATCTGTGGGCAAACTACGTGGGTCGCCCTTCGCCGCTCTACTACGCGGAACGCCTGACCGAACATCTGGGCGGCGCAAAGATTTACTTGAAGCGTGACGAACTGAACCACACCGGCGCGCATAAGATCAACAATGTGCTGGGCCAGATCATTCTGGCGCGGCGCATGGGAAAGACCCGGATCATCGCCGAGACCGGGGCAGGGCAGCACGGCGTGGCCACAGCCACCGTCTGCGCCAAATTCGGCCTGAAGTGCATTGTCTACATGGGTGCCCATGACGTTCAGCGCCAGGCCCCGAACGTGTTCCGTATGCGCCTGTTGGGAGCCGAAGTGATCCCGGTGACATCCGGCAGGGGTACGCTGAAAGATGCGATGAACGACGCTCTGCGCGACTGGGTGACCAATGTGCGCGATACCTTTTACTGCATCGGCACCGTTGCTGGCCCGCATCCTTACCCGGCGATGGTACGCGACTTCCAGTCGATCATCGGCAAGGAAGCCAAGGAACAGATGCAAAAGGCCGAGGGCCGTTTGCCCGACACCATCATCGCCGCCATCGGAGGTGGTTCGAATGCGATGGGCCTGTTCTACCCGTTCCTCGACGACAAGGATGTGAATATCATCGGTGTTGAAGCGGGCGGCAAGGGGGTTAACGAGAAGATGGAGCATTGCGCCTCATTGACCGGAGGTCGTCCGGGCGTGCTGCACGGCAACCGCACTTATCTGCTGCAGGATGATGATGGGCAGATTCTCGAAGGCTATTCGATCTCGGCCGGTCTGGACTATCCGGGCATTGGCCCCGAGCATTCCTGGCTGCACGACATCGGTCGCGCCAACTATGTCTCGATCACGGATAAAGAAGCGCTTGAAGCGTTCCAGTTGTGCTGCGCCACCGAAGGTATCATCCCTGCGCTGGAGCCCTGCCATGCGCTGGCGCATGTTATGAAAATCGCGCCGGAATTGCCCAAGGACCACCTGATCTGCATGAATATGTGTGGCCGGGGGGATAAAGATGTGCAGACCGTCGCACGGTACCTGAACTTTGATATGTCGGATACCGAAGGTCGCGCAGCGGACTGATTAGGCCTAACAGGCTTTGCGCCTTTGAGGAACTGTGCCAGTTTGCATTGCATGTGCAGTGTTTCCTCAAAGGCCGGACCCGACCGACTTGACCAGAAATACGATCAGGCCGCCCCGAGCTGGGCAGACAAGATGCGTCTGCTGGGGTATTTCGATGCCTATCTGGGTTTTCTGTCCTCGGACCCGCAGGTCGAATTGGGCCGTAACGCACTGGATATCGGGTGCGGTACGGGAGCCTTTGCCGAAGCACGCGCCGTGATCCGGCGCGAAGGGCATGTGACGCTTTTGGAACCTTCGGCCCGAATGCTGCAACTGGCAGGGTCAGCGTTGCAACGGCGCGGTGGAAACGCCGAGACTGTCCAATCGCGCTTGGAAGAGTTCCATCCGGCATCCCGTTTTGACTGCCTGTTGGCTGCGCATGTTCTGGAGCATTGCGTTGATCCGATAGATGCTTTGCGCCGCATGCGCGATCTGGCTGAACCGGGTGCAACGCTTTGGTTGGTAGTCAGCAAGCCACATTGGTGTAATGCGATCATCTGGTTCCAATGGCGGCACCGAACCTATCGACCGGATATTGTGGCGGAGATGCTCGCGCGTTCGGGCTGGGATCTGCAGGCCGAGCATGGCTTTCCAACCGGGCCGCCGTCGCGCACGTCTCGCGGATATCGGGCGATCGCCATCTAGTGCTCGTCTTCAGCGCGCTGCATTTTTAGAATATGGAGAGGTACGATATCCAGCGCCCTCTGGTGCGTGGCTTCAAGGTGCACCTTGGGCGCGCATCCCTCGTCATGGGCTTGCAAAAAGCGCCCCGCACACAAGCACCAGCGATCACCAGGCTTGAGCCCAGGAAAATCGAATTCAGGCCGGGGTGTGCTCAGGTCATTTCCGACATATTTCGAATATGCCAGAAACTCTGCCGTCATCACGGCGCAGACCGTATGGCTTCCCTGATCCTCGGGGCAGGTGTTGCAGGCACCGTCGCGAAAGAAACCGGTTAATGGTTTGCGCGAACAGGGCGCGAGCACGCCGCCCAGAACATTGATGCTGTCTTGCTTCTGCATGATGGTATCTTACAGGCTTCGCGCAATTTTGCGGAATATTTCTATGTTCTGCTCACCGACACCGGGTTCGCGGAACTTTCGGTCTGCGCCCGTCGTGACAATCAGAACACCACGTGGCTGGTCGAAGTAAATGTACTGCCCATACACGCCCCGCGCCATGAATTCACCTTCATGGGCACCGATCGGAATCCACCATTGATAGCCATACCCTATCTTGCCCGGTTCGGTCGGTGCGCTTGGCCAAGTAGCGGCGTCGATCCAATCCGCGGGTACAATCTGCCGTCCATCGCGTTCGCCATCCTGCAAAATCAACTGCCCGAACCGGGCAAAATCGCGCGTTGTGAAGTTGAGACCACCCAGAACAAATGCAACGCCTGCTCCATCGGTGATGTAGTAACCTTCTCGCTCCAACCCCAGCGGTGTGATCACTTTCTCGGTCAGTAACTCTGCAACGCTGCGTCCTGTTGCCCCCCGGATGACCATTCCGATCACATGAGTATCGATCGACACATATTGCCATGTTTCACCCGGCGCGACGAAACTGTCCTTCAACGAAGCCGCGAAGTCGTCCAACTCACCCCCCAGCGCCACGACGCGGCCCATGCGATTGATGTCGGAGTTATAGTCCAGATAATCCTCGTCAAAGGTCACGCCGCTGGCCATGTTCAACACGTTGCGGATCGTGGCGGTCTCATAGGCGCTGCCCTTGAGGTCAGGTGCGTATTGCACAACCGGATCGTCGAGCGAGTTGATCGCGCCTTCATCCAGCAAAATACCGAACAAGGCAGACAGATAGCTTTTAGCAATTGACCACGAGATCCTGCGATCATCCGGCCCGGTGTCCAGATAGTATTCTTCGAAGCGAATTTCTCCGTCCTGCATCACCAACAGGGATGTTACCGAGCGATCTTCGATCCACTGGTCTGTTCCATCGGGAAGATCGAAGCCAGGCCCATACGGCAGCTCCCAGGTCGGGCCATTGCCACGCGGTAGAGTGACCGTCAGAAAGGCTTCGTCCATATGCGAAAAGTTGTGGACGATCTTTTCTTCTGAAAACAGCGAATTCACCGCCATCAGGCGTTGGATTTCCTCGCGTTTCCAAAATCCGACAACCGCCGCTGCCAATGCCAAGGTCAACAGGATACGCAGCAGCCATCTGAGCGCTGTTTTCATTCGACACCTCCCTTTGCCTCTGACATTGGACTTTGGCCTGAGGCTTTGCGCAAGCGCAACGTTGCGGAATGATTATCTGAATTTATCCAGCAGCTTTTGCATGGCCGAACGCTCATCGGGCGCTGAAACGGCTTCGGCGGCAGCTTTGGGGGGCGTTTCAGGTTTAGTGGGCTGCTTCGATGATCTGGGTGGAGCAGTGCGCAGTGCAACGGCATTCATGAATTTCCCGCATTCGTCATCGGCAAGATAAGTGGCACCGTCCGAGACGCCGCGCAGCACGTCATCCAGCCAGTCCGCATCCGCCTTTGCAAAGTCGCTTAGAACATAAGGCGAGACCATTTCTTTGCGGCCCGGATGACCGATACCCAGCCGCACGCGATCATAGGCCGGGCTGATATGGTCGTGGATCGACCGCAACCCGTTATGGCCTGCGTGGCCACCGCCTGCCTTAACGCGCACTTTACCGGGTGCCAAGTCCAGCTCATCATGGAAGACGGTCACGTCCGTCGAGTCGAGCTTGTAGAAGCGCATTGCCTCTCCCACTGACTGGCCAGAGCGGTTCATGAAGGTTTGCGGCTTGACTAGCAGCACTTTCTGGCCGCCTAGACGTCCTTCGGCAATTTCCGCCTGGAACTTGGACTTCCATGGACCAAACCCGTGATCTTGGGCAATTCGATCTAACGCCATGAAGCCGATATTGTGCCGGTTGCGAGCGTATTTTGATCCCGGATTTCCCAAACCGACAAACAGTTTCATCGCTTTGTCCCTTACAGTCTCGCGTCGTTATCTCATTGCATGGATCAGGGGATGTTTTCCAGCCCCGTACACGCAAAAGAAAACGGGGCCCCAGATGGCGCCCCGTTTCAAATCTGGATTTGATCCGGATTTATTCTTCTTCCTGGCCGATGACTTCAACTTCATCTGCAGCCACTTCTTCCTCATCACCCTCTTCGTCGTCGCTGGTCGACAGACCGGTGGGTGCCGAGACGTTGGCGATCACGAAGTCACGATCGATGGTGGGCTTGGTGCCTTCGGGCAGCACAACCGAAGAGATGGTGACAACGTCGTTGATTTCCATGCCAGTAAGATCAACAGTGATCTTCTCAGGAATGTCACCGGCTGTGCAGAGCAGTTCAACCTCGGGGCGGACAACGGTCAGAACGCCACCTTTTTTGATACCGGGGGCTTCTTCTTCGTTGATGAATTCAACGGGGATGAACAGCGCGATCTTGGTGGTCCGACGCAGGCGCATCAGGTCCAGGTGGGTCGGCAGGTCTTTGACAACGTCACGCTGGACATCGCGGCAGATGACGCGCACGTCTTCGTGACCTTCGACTTTCAGGTTCCACAGGGTCGACTTGAACCGGCCTGCTTTCAGGCGCTTGAACAGTACGTTGAACGGGATCTGGATCGGCAGCGGCTCTTTGTCGCCACCAAAAACAATGCCCGGAACCATGCCATCGCGGCGTGCTTGACGAGCGGCGCCCTTGCCTGTCCCCGTCCGTTCCAGAGCTACGAGATCAGGAATCTCTCCAGCCATGATAATTCTCCAATGTTAGGGCGGGCATCCTCCAAGGCTGTATGCCCGCGTGAAGCCGCGTCCTTAGCTTGATTCAGTTGGTTTGGAAAGGGCTTTTTGTAGCCCGAGAAATTTTGCGAGGCTCTGCCTCGCGCTCCGAGGTATTTACGGCCAGATGAAGGACGGATCCTCTGCTTCATCTGGCTGCAAGTACCTTGAACGAGACGCTCAATGGGCGGCCATGCGGCGTCTCCATCTACGTGGGAGGCGCAGGATCAAGCCTGCCAGCGACCGCCAAAGTCTTCGGGGACCAGAAGATTGTGGCGCCCAAGATCGGCTACGTTACGTTCACCGCAAAGTGCCATCGTTGTATCGAGCTCTTTCTGGATCACTTCCAATGCCGTTGTCACGCCTTTCTGACCCATTGCACCCAGCCCATAGACAAAGGCGCGACCAATAAAGGTGCCTTTGGCCCCAAGCGCCAGAGCTTTCAGCACGTCTTGCCCTGAACGGATGCCGCTATCCAGATGCACTTCGACATCACTGCCGACGGCATCCATGATCTCGGGCAGAACCCGGATCGAGCTGAGCGCACCATCCAGCTGCCGTCCACCATGGTTTGAGACAACAATTGCATCTGCGCCCAGCTTGGCAGCCATTTTGGCATCCTCGGCATCGAGTATGCCCTTGAGGATCACCTTGCCGCCCCATTGTTCCATCAGTTTCTCGACTTTGCCCCAGTCGAGGCTGGGATCGAATTGCTCGGCGGTCCATGTGCCCAGCGAGCGCGTATCTGTGATGCTATCGACATGACCGACGATATTCCCGAATTCTCGGCGCTTGGCACCTAGCATCTCGATGCCCCAGGCCCATTTTGTCATCAGGTTGGCGATGGTCTTTGGGGTCAGCTTTGGCGGCGCAGATAGGCCATTCTTCAGGTCCTTGTGTCGTTGGCCAAGGATTTGCAGATCAAGTGTAATGACAAGGGCCGAGCATTTCGCATCCTTCGCGCGCTGGATAAGTCGCCCGACATAGTCCTGATCTTTCATAGTGTAGAGCTGAAACCAGAAAGGGGCCGAAGTGTTTTCAGCAACATCTTCGATCGAATTGATCGACATGGTCGACAGTGTGAAGGGTACACCAAAGGCTTCGGCGGCTTTGGCCGCTTTGATCTCACCATCCGCGTGCTGCATTCCTGTCAGGCCTACCGGAGCCAATGCAACGGGCATGGATACATCCTGCCCGATCATCTGCGATGCGGTCGAGCGCCCTGTCATGTCTACGGCGACCCGTTGGCGCAGGCGGATATCTTCGAAATCCGACGTATTCTCGCGGAAGGTTTGTTCGGTCCAGCTGCCGCTTTCTGCATAGTCAAAAAACATGCGGGGTACGCGACGCTCATAGATCCGTTTGAGGTCTTCGATATTAGTAATGACTGGCATTGATCAGGCTCTCGCAGGATTGGTTAAGTTTCTTTACCAATTATTTTGAAACACTGCAATGCCCGCTTTCTGCAGTTGGTTGCCGCGTGGCCAAAACTAAAAACACCGCAGTAGGCGGCGCGCCTGCTGCGGTGAAGAACCATCTGAAAATGGAAAGAAATTGTTAGGCGGAGTGTGCGCCATCTGACAGTGTTTTGACAAAATCCAGAACCTCGGTCACCGGTTTTCCGGAACCGATCTGGCTGACAATGGCAGATCCAACTACCGCGCCATCGGATACACTCGCGATGTTTCGAGACTTTTCTGGCGTATTGATCCCGAAACCGACGATCACAGGCAAATCAGTTGCAGCTTTGATCCGAGCGACCTCGGGCCCAACATCGGTTGCCTGCGCTTCGGCGGCACCGGTTATGCCGGTAATCGATACATAATACACAAAGCCGGATGTGTTTTGCAGTACGCGAGGCAAGCGTTGGTCATCGGTCGTCGGCGTCGCCAAGCGGATGAAGTTCAGCCCGGCAGCTTGCGCGGGCAGACAAAGCTCTTCGTCCTCTTCGGGGGGCAGGTCGACGACGATCAGCCCGTCGATCCCCGCTGATTTTGCATCTGCCAGGAATTTCTCGACACCTCGGCTGTAGATCGGATTGTAATATCCCATCAGCACGATCGGTGTGGTGTCATCGGATTCACGAAAGGCGCGGGCCAAATCCAGAGTGCGTTGCAATGTCATTCCACCATCCAACGCCCGTTGGCCAGCAGCCTGAATGGTCGGGCCATCGGCCATCGGATCGGTAAAGGGCAGGCCCAACTCGATGACGTCGACACCTGCGCCGGGCAAACCCTTCACGACCTCCAGCGATGTGTCGTAGTCGGGATCCCCGGCCATGACATAAGCTACAAATGCCTTTTTGCCTTGCTTTTGCAGGGCGTCGAATTTGGCGTCAATACGGGTCATCGGAAATCCTTGCACTCGGGTTTGGACCTGATGTGCAGAAACTTTCGCTGAAAATCAATCCCGCTTGGTGGGCTTCCGATCAGAAGGCGTAATGGTATCTCAGCAAAAGTGCGTTTACGCCTGGGTTGTCTTCCTGCGTGCTGGCGTTGGATATATGAGTGATAGCGGCAGACAGTTTGTTGCCGCTTTCCAGCGTATAGCCAAGGCCCAGTAAGCTACGTATCTGAAAACTGCCGCCCAGATCATTCAGTTCGTTGGATTCACTATAGTATCCCGGCATGACACTGCCCTCGATGAACCAACGGTCCGCAAAAGTGTAAAGCCCGATCAGGCCCGCGCCAACATGCGTGTCACCGTCGGTATCAACAGACAGGGACGCACCCCAGGTGGCGCTGAAACGGGTCGCCTCGTAGAAAGAGCGATGCTGGTATTCCAGCGAAACAATTGCCTGATCTTCGCTCTCAGCGCTGGAATAATCTGCGTAGCCTGCTCCGAAAATGATGGATTGGGCTTGTGCTGCAGTAGCGGCTGTCAGCGCAAAAGCCAGAATAACAAGGGATTTCATTTTTACCTACTATGTCCGTCGTTCGTTGGTATTGGTTTTATTGAGGAATGTAGGTGCATGTTTTCAATGGACGCAAGAACACAAATCGATGTCGATTTTGTGATGTGGCAGAATAGACTCGCGGCAGTGTTCAGGCACTTTGCCTTGCGCATTGCACCGGACCTGCCTAGAAGCGGCGCTCGAATGGTATCAGGAGGCCGTCATGGGCTTTAAAATGGGAATCGTGGGTTTGCCGAATGTTGGCAAGTCGACTCTCTTCAACGCACTGACCAAAACTGCGGCAGCTCAGGCGGCGAATTTCCCGTTCTGCACCATCGAACCCAATGTGGGGGATGTCGCCGTTCCTGATGACCGGCTGGATAAACTGGCGGCGATTGCGTCCTCGAAACAGATCATCCCGACGCGCATGACCTTTGTGGATATCGCTGGTCTGGTGAAAGGGGCCTCGAAAGGCGAGGGGCTGGGCAACCAGTTTCTGGCAAACATCCGCGAGACTGACGCGATTGCCCATGTGCTGCGTTGTTTCGAAGATGGTGACGTGACCCATGTGGATGGCCGCGTTGATCCGGTGGCCGATGCCGATACGATCGAGACCGAGCTGATGCTGGCCGATCTGGAAAGCATCGAAAAGCGTCGCGCCAATCTGGTGCGCAAGCTGAAGGGCAATGACAAAGAAGCGCAACAGCAGGACCGCCTGCTGGCCGAGGCGCAGGAGATGCTGGAAAACGGCAAGCCAGCGCGTCTGGTTGAAGTGTCTGATGAAGACGCCAAGGCATGGAAAATGCTGCAACTTCTGACAACCAAGCCGGTGCTTTATGTCTGCAACGTGTCCGAAGAAGAGGCCGCCGAAGGCAACGAGTACTCTGCCAAAGTCGCTGAGATGGCTGCCGCGCAAGGTAATGCTCATGTCATTATCAGTGCCAAGATCGAGGAAGAGATCAGCCTTCTGGAAGACGACGAGGCACAGATGTTCTTAGAGGAAATGGGTCTGGAAGAGCCCGGCCTCGACCGTCTGATCCGTGCCGGTTACGACCTGCTCAAGCTGGAAACCTATTTCACCGTCGGCCCGAAAGAGGCCCGGGCCTGGACCATCCGCACCGGCACCGCCGCACCACAGGCCGCAGGTGTCATCCACGGAGACTTTGAGAAGGGTTTCATCCGTGCCGAGACTATCGCCTATGACGACTACATCGCCGCCAATGGCGAACAGGGTGCCAAAGAGGCGGGTAAGATGCGGGCCGAAGGAAAAGGCTACATCGTCAAGGATGGCGATGTGATGCACTTTTTGTTCAACACCTGAGAAGCCACCAAAGCAGTCACTGCTCAGCTTATAACCTCGGATTTTCTGCGAAGAACGGGCCGATATCGGGTTGCTCGTGCGTGAATGCCATTGTCCACTTCATGTTGTGGTGGGCTACGTAGATATCCGCGCCAAAAGATGTGAAATCTGGATATGTTTCTGAGACGCAGCGATACGACCATTTGATATCTTCATCAAAGATAACATACGCGGCAGGCCACTGATTCTTATAGGCATTTAAAGCGTCATCGCCCGCCCGCGCGATTTGAAACCCGTAACTGAAACCATGCCAGCGAAAGCGATTGTGAATCCAGGAACCGGTTGATTTCTTTACGTTCCCGGCGAATGTCTGATGCCAGCATTGAACAACCTCACCACCTTCTTTGGAATCGAGAGGATCAAAATCGACGCATTCACGCAACAAGAAGTCCTCAATTTGGTTTCTCGTAAGGTTCATGGAATAATTCGGTTCTATGTTGTTGTTGAACCGGCATATCGCGCGTTATGGCGAAGTGTCAAAACCGCTCAGGTGGCAAGATGCGATCCTGTTAGTTTCATTTGGGCTGGAACAGCAGTTCGGCAGGCTCAACCACCCGAGTATTGCATGTATCTGAAGCGCCGATCCTTTGGCAGCCAACAAATTGACGATGCTCGCATCTCACACATTTCTCTCGTGCAGAAATGTGGTTAGTTTGGATTTTGACCTGATACTTGAGACAGCTCTAGATGATCGAAATCCGCGACCTGCAATTGCTCAGCGCATTGGCGCGGCATCGTCATTTCGCCAAGGCAGCCGAGGAATGCGGGATTTCACAGCCTGCGTTCTCGATGCGAATCCGAAACCTGGAGGATCGGCTGGGTGTCTCCATCGTTCGCCGCGCAAACAGATTTCAGGGGCTGACCGAAGAGGGCGAGATGATTGTCCAGCGCGCGCGGCGCATTCTCGACGACACCAAGGCTTTGGAACAACAGGTGCTCGCTGCAAAGGGTGAGATCACCGGCACGCTTATTTTGGGTGTAATCCCTACCGCGATTGCCTTCACCGGGCGTCTTACGAAGCGGTTGCGCGATGCGCATCCACGTATCGTGACCCGGATTGAAACAATGTCTGCAACAGCCATTCAGCACCGGTTGGACGAAGGAAGTCTGGATGCTGGCATCACTTATGGCGACAGTATCGGTACCGATCTACGGCAAGTGCAGCGCTTGTACGAAGAAACCTATGTCCTATTGGTCCCCTCGCATATGACCGATGAGACAGGCCCGATCCCATGGGCCCGCGTGGCCGAGTTTCCCCTGAGCCTGCTGGAACCACAGATGCAGAACCGGCGGATTCTGGATCGGATATTCGCCGAACAGGGCTTGCACCCGGATATTGTGGCCGAGACCAGCGGATTCACTGCCTCGATGGTCATGGCACGCGAGGGGCTAGCGGCCACCGTGATTCCACGCGTGCTGGTGCGGGCGCTGGGCGACCTGAAGGACACAAGGGTTCTGTCCCTGATCGAACCCGTGGTGAGCAAGCCGATTTGTCTGGCCACGCTCACTCGCGACCCGGAATTGCCCACGGTCGCGGCCTTACGCACAGTGATGGCGTCTTTGCGGTGATAAACTGTCGTTATCGTGCGATTGAAATATGCGATTTGACGATATGCTAATCTGATGAGACACGGGGCCTCAATCGGAGGGCATCATGGCACCATTAGACACCAAGCCATCAGGCGCGCCAAAGGGCGTCTGGAAGTCAGGTAAAGGCAAGGGGCGGCACACGCCCAAAGGCCGTCAATTCTCGGACGAGGCACAAGCGGAAATTGCACGACTGTTGGGTGACCGCCCGCGACGTCGCGACCTGCTGATTGAATTTCTGCATTTGATTCAGGACGCACACGGCCATATCAGCGCCGACCACATCGCCGCTCTGGCCGTTGAGATGCGGATCGGGCAGGCTGAGATTTACGAAACCGCAACCTTCTATGCCCATTTCGATGTAGTGAAAGAGGGTGAAACGCCTCCTCCGGCGTTGACGATCCGTGTGTGCGATTCGCTGTCCTGCGAAATGGCAGGTGCCCAGCAGCTGCAAAAAGCGCTGGAAGACGGTTTGGATGCCTCGCAGGTCCGCGTTGTCCGTGCGCCCTGCATGGGACGCTGCGACACCGCTCCAGTGCTGGAGATCGGTCACAACCACATCGACCACGCGACCCCCGAAAAAGTGCGGGCCGCTATTGTTGCCGATGACACCCATGCGCACCTGCCCGACTACGAAACCTTCGCGGCCTATGAGGCCGAAGGTGGCTACGCCAAACTGAAAGAGCTGCGCGAGGGCGGCGATTGGGAGAAGGTGCAGGAAGACGTACTGTCCTCGGGCCTGCGTGGTCTGGGCGGCGCTGGCTTCCCGTCGGGCAAGAAATGGGGCTTTGTTCGCATGAATGAAGGCCCGCGTTATCTGGCTGTCAACGGCGATGAGGGCGAGCCCGGGACATTCAAGGACCGCTACTATCTTGAGCGCACGCCGCATGTCTTCCTCGAAGGGATGCTGATCGCCGCTTGGGCCGTCGAGGCAGAGACCTGCTTTATCTATATGCGCGACGAATACCCGGCAGTTCTGGAAATCCTGCGTCGTGAGATTACCGCGCTCGAACAAGCCGGGATCGTCGAAGAAGGCTATATCGACCTGCGCCGTGGTGCTGGCGCTTACATCTGCGGCGAAGAATCCGCGATGATCGAGTCGATCGAAGGTAAGAAAGGCTTGCCGCGTCACCGCCCTCCGTTCGTGGCGCAGGTTGGGGTCTTTAACCGCCCGACCTTGGTGCACAATGTCGAGACGCTCTATTGGGTGACCAAAGTTTGCCGTGAAGGGCCTGAATGCCTTAACAGCACCGAAATGAACGGTCGCAAGGGTTTGCGTAGCTATTCGGTCTCGGGTCGTGTCGCAAAGCCGGGCGTTTACCTTCTGCCCGCTGGCTCGACCATTCTGGACGTGATCGAGGCTGCCGGAGGCATGGCCGGGGGCCAGACCTTCAAGGCTTATCAGCCGGGTGGTCCATCCTCGGGTCTGTTGCCTGCATCGATGGATGACATCCCGCTGGATTTCGACACGTTGCAACCGCATGGCACCTTCATCGGGTCCGCTGCGGTTGTGGTTCTGTCCGATCAGGACACCGCCCGCGATGCGGCACTGAACATGCTGCGCTTCTTCGAAGACGAAAGCTGCGGCCAGTGCACGCCCTGCCGTGCAGGCTGCGAAAAGGCGGTCAAGCTGATGCAAGCCGACAAATGGGATCAGGAACTGCTGGAAGACCTGTGTCAGGTCATGGGCGATGCCTCGATCTGCGGTCTGGGGCAGGCGGCCCCGAACCCGATCCGCCTGGTCATGAAACATTTCGCTGACGAAATCTGAGGGAGACAGCCATGCTTGATGCAAGCCCAAACAAGACCGTCACCTTCAACCTGAATGGCGAAGATGTCACCGTGCCCGAGGGCTGGACCATCTGGGAAGCCGCAAAGGGGCAGGGGTTCACTATCCCTCACCTGTGTCACAAGCCGCAACCCGGTTACAAACCCGACGGCAATTGCCGTGCCTGCATGGTCGAGGTAGAAGGCGAGCGCACGCTGGTCGCCTCGTGCATCCGTCCGGCAGCCGACGGCATGGTGGTTAAGACCGACAGCGACCGGGCCGAGAAATCGCGCGCGATGGTCATGGAGCTGTTGGTCGCGGATCAGCCTGAGGAAGCGCACGACACCTCCAGCCACTTCTGGGATATGGCCAAGCTGAACCATGTCAGCGACAGCCGTTTCCCGGCGAAAGAGGCCGAGAAAATCCCGCTGTTGGATGACAGCCACGTTGCGATGCGCGTCAATCTGGACGCTTGCATCAACTGCAACCTCTGCGTCCGGGCCTGCCGCGACGTGCAGGTCAACGACGTGATTGGTATGGCCGGTCGTGGCCACACAGCGCAGGTGGTGTTCGACCAGAACGACCCGATGGGTGCTTCGACCTGTGTGGCTTGTGGTGAATGCGTGCAGGCCTGCCCGACCGGTGCTTTGATGCCAGCAACCGTACTGGATGACCAGCAGCGAGGCGACAGCAAGGACTACGACTCGGAAACGGAAAGCGTCTGCCCGTTCTGCGGCGTGGGCTGTAAGGTTTCGCTCAAGGTCAAAGACGGCAAGGTGAAGTATGTCGAGGGCATCAACGGCCCTGCAAACGAAGGTCGTCTGTGCGTCAAAGGCCGCTTTGGCTTTGACTACATTCACCATCCGCATCGCCTGACCAAGCCGCTGATCCGTCGCGAGGATGCTCCAGCCAAGGGATTGAACGTCGATCCCGGCAACCTGGATACCCATTTCCGTGAAGCAACGTGGGAAGAGGCGATGGATTTGGCCGCGACCAAGCTGATAGACTTGCGCGACAAAGACCCACGCAGCGTTGCAGGCTTCGGCTCGGCCAAGTGCACCAACGAAGAAGCCTATCTGTTCCAGAAGTTCATCCGTCAGGGCTTCCGCCACAACAACGTCGACCACTGCACCCGTCTGTGCCACGCGTCATCTGTTGCGGCCCTGATTGAGAATGTGGGCTCGGGTGCTGTGACCGCGACCTTCAACGAGATCGAAAACGCGGATGTGGCGATCATCATCGGGGCCAACCCGATTGAAAACCACCCTGTCGCTGCGACCTACTTCAAGCAGTTCACCAAACGTGGTGGCAAGCTGATAGTTATGGACCCGCGCGGCGTTGGGATGCGTAAGTTTGCTGATGAGATGCTTCAATTCCGTCCCGGTGCGGATGTTTCGATGCTGAACGCGATCATGAACGTGATCGTGGAAGAAGAGCTCTATGACAGCCAGTACATCCACCGCTGGACCGAAAACTGGGAAGCCGAAAAAGAACACCTTCGCCAGTTCACGCCTGAGGCTATGTCGCCGATCTGTGGCATCGAACCGGATCAACTGCGCCGAGTGGCGCGCACCTTTGCGCAAGCCAAGGCCGGTCTGATTTTCTGGGGTATGGGTGTCAGCCAGCACATCCATGGCACCGACAACTCGCGCTGCTTGATCTCGTTGGCTCTGATGACCGGCAATGTTGGTAAACCCGGTGCAGGTCTTCACCCTCTGCGCGGGCAGAACAACGTACAAGGTGCCTCAGACGCGGGCCTGATCCCGATGTTCCTGCCGGACTATCAGTCCGTTACCGACGACGGCATTCGGGCCAAGTTCACTAACGTCTGGAATGACGACCGCGACTTCTCGAACGAGAAGGGGCTGACCGTCACCGAGATCATCGATCAGGCTTATGCGGGCAACATCAAGGGTATGTACATCCAGGGGGAAAACCCTGCCATGTCCGACCCCGATGTGAATCACGCGCGCGACGCACTGGCCAAGCTGGAACTGATGATCGTGCAGGATATCTTCCTGACCGAAACGGCGAACTATGCCGACATCATTCTGCCCGCCTCAGCGCTCTATGAGAAGAACGGCACCGTGTCGAACACCAACCGTCAGGTACAGCGTGTGCGGCCCGCCGTGACCCCTCCGGGTGAGGCGCGCGAGGATTGGAAGATCACCGTTGAGCTGGCGCAGCGGATCGGTTTGAACTGGGATTATTCCGATGTTTCTCAGGTCTTTGCTGAGATGAAGCTGACGATGAATTCGCTCGACAACATTACGTGGGAACGGCTTGAGACGGAGACGATCACTTACCCGTCACTGTCCGAGACAGACCCAGGTCAGGCGATTGTGTTCGGCGATGGTTTCCCACGTGCGGATGGTCGCGCCCGGTTCACGCCAGCCAGTGTCATCCCACCGGATGAGGCCCCGGATGATGAATACCCGATGATCGCCACCACTGGGCGCCAGCTGGAGCATTGGCATACCGGGTCGATGACCCGCCGGTCCAACGTTCTGGATGCCGTGGAACCTGAAGCGAACTGCTCGATGAACCCGCGTACATTGAAACTGATGGGAATTGAGCCGGGCGATATGATCCGTCTGACTACTCGCCGCGGTTCGATTGAAATCATGGTGCGGGCCGACCGGGCGATTGCCGAAGATATGGTGTTCATCCCGTTCGCCTATGTCGAGGCGGCGGCGAATATCCTGACCAACTCGGCCATCGATCCTTATGGCAAGATCCCCGAGTTCAAGTTCTCGGCAATTCGCGTCGAAAAGATCGCAGACGCCGTCGCGGCGGAATAGTCTTCAATCAACTGAAAAAAAGGCGGCCCTTTGGGGTCGCCTGTTTTTTCAGTAGTCGCGTTCGAAAAAGATACCCAAACCCGTCTCGCCCCGGCCATCCACCGTGCCGCGAACCGTGAAGCTGTCGGTGACGTCGAGGTTCAAGTTCACCTCGGTGTCACCTTCGGTATTGACGGTGAAATCGGTGTAGAGATTGTCGCTTAGATATGCGCCCGCACCAAGGCTGCCCCCGCCGCCCTCAGTTGCGCCTAGGTCGATAGTGTCCAGGCCCGTGGCCTCGCGCACCCCTTTGGTAGTATCCCCGCCCGCGCCGCTGAGTTGGGCAAGTGAGGCCGCCATCTGGGCGATCACAAAAGGCGACAGCTCCGAGAAGCGGTTGCCGAATAACAACATGGCCAGCGCTTCCTCGGTCGGGCGCTCTGGATCGGAGAATACGTCGACCTCGGGTGAGTCCAGCGGCCCGGCGATCTCGATCGTTGCGGTGCCGTCCGAGGTGCTGGAGGACGATTCAAACTCGATATATGGCGTCAGGTCACCCTGCAGGGTGACCACACCTTTAGTCAGCGCAAGGCGGCGACCAAGGATATCGATATTACCGCGGATAAGCTCAATCTGGCCTGACGGCACAACAGAAGTTGTAGTTCCACCAATTTGTATGCGACCGCCCAGTTCCGCGTTCACGCCGCGTCCTCGGACAAAAACTGCCTTGGGTGCAAGCAATCCGATGTCGAGCGTCATGCGCGAGTTGCTTTTAGTCTCATCCTCGGTTTCCACCAGATTGGCGCGTTCCCGCGTTACGAAACCGGCACGGCTTTCGTTCAGGTGTTGGATCGTCGGAATTGGTGCTGCGCCGACTGCTCCTGCGGCGGCTGCAAGATTGATGTTGGTTTCGCCAAAGTTGATCTGCCCGGCCAGCGAACTGTTACCGGCCAATGCCCCGGTCAGGGCGATCTGACCGTTCAATGTGGTCTCATAGAGCAGCTTGTCTGTCAGCACGAGATTGTTGAGCGCTGTGGTTATCTGGGCGTTGAAGGGTGGCGTCAGATCAATCGGGCCGTTGACGGTAAACCCTCCGCCCGCTCGTAACCCACCCTGCAGTGCAATCGTGGCGCGGCTTTGCGCGATGTTTACGGAACCCCCGATGCCAGTGATTGTCTGTCCCACATCGGGCAAGGCCATCGACGCGCCGGATGTTGAAATCGTTCCGCTAAGCGCATCCAGCGCAGGTGCCCCTTTCAGGGCCAGGTCGAACCGGGCAGTACCGGCCAGATTGTTGGGAGAGATAAATGCATTGGCGATACCGATGTTGACACCGCCCTGCATCTTCAGGTCCGCTTCGCCGCTGGTTTCGTTAAAGGTCCCGGCAACCGTTGAATTGATATCGGCCGGGCCATTAGCCTTTGCGTCGATGGTCCACATCCCATCTTCGCGGCGGGCGGTACCACTGGCGGCGACGGTTCCGGGGAAATCGGGCACAAAACGTTCGACCCGATTCAGGCGGGCGTCAAAATTTAGATCCGCGGTGCCACCGGTTTCTACAGTTCCGGTTAAATTGGCGTACGAGCTATCTGGTCCCTGCAGGCGCGCATTGCCTTCCAAACCGGACCCTGTAGGGGCGACGTTGCCATCCAGCGTGAGCGGCCCGGACAATGTCGAAGATAGACGGCCGATGTCGTCCAGCATGGCCGAGAAATCGAGGCCACCGGCCTCCCGATCCAATCGGCCCGATGCATCTGCGGTCAGCGCGGTTCCGTTCAGACTGAAAGTGCGGATGTTCAGCCCCTGATCATCGTTGGCGGCATCCACGTTCAGCGTGGTTCGTCCCTGTACCAACGCATCTACGGCTTGGATACCCGTGGCAAGGTCGTCTGCGCTCAGGTTGCCTTTGATATCAAAGGCCTTGCTGCTTTGCGCGGCCCGACCGGTGACGTCGGCATCAATCGACCCGGCCAGATCAAGCCCGGCGAGGCCGGAGAACAAAGACAGGTCGGGGGCGTTCAGCTTGGCGCTTCCATCCACCGCGATGTTTCCGGTGGGGTCATCGATGGTTGCGCCTACCTCAGCAGTAATAGCAGCACTTTTGACCGTGGCGTTTCGAATAACGATTTGGTTGCCCAAATGCGCACCGTCCAGATTGATTGACGTCCGGCCTTTCAACAGCGGGTCGAACTCGCTCATCCCGGTTTCGATATTTGTTCCGATCACGCTGGCTTGGCCGTCGAATTCCAACGTCTGTACGGTGCCTTTGCCATCCAGCCGGGCCTGTAATGCGCCCGCCAGATCACGCTGTGCGATGCCTGAGAACACCGCCAGATCGGGGGCGTTCACGCTGGCCTGACCGTCAATTGTCAGATTGCCATTTGGCGTCGTGACCGTGCCGCTGGCCTGCGCTGTCAGAGCGTCGCCATTCACGGTGAATTCGCGAATTGTTACCCCATCGGTGTCGCGTTTGGCATCCAGAACGATTTCGGTTTCACCCGTGATCATTGGATCAATATCGTCACGCCCGGTCACCAGATCACGCCCATTCACCGTGACCTTGCCGTCAAAGCTGCGTTCCAGTGGCGAGCCCTTTCCAGCCGCCTGGACCGAAGCCTCGCCACCAAGCTGAAGCTGTGCCAGGTCCGAGAACCGCGACAGGTCGGTCGCCTGCAGCAGTGCCGTGCCATCAACCTGCAACCCGGTCGCAAGCCCGCTGATCAACGCATCAGCGTCTAGAGTATAGTCGCTGCCGACCAGTTCGACCCCGGACAATTGCAATGTCTGGTCGCTGCCGTACTCGAACTGTCCATCCAGTGTGATCTGATTTCCGACGGCGGCATTCAGTGCGACATCTGTCAGATCAATGCCATCGAGCACAGCCTGCAGATCGCCATCGACCGACAGCCCGCTGGATTGATCTAGCGTGCCTTGCCCGCTGATCCGTGCATGATCGAGGTTCAGGTTGGGGGTTTCAATCTTGTTGGTCGTCAGGCTCAGGTCCCAGAGATTGCCATTCTCGGTATTGTACAAGGCCGAAATCTGAGCCGCGCCGATTGACGTTTCGCCGCCGCTGACGGGCAGAACGACCTTGTCACCTTCCGGCGGTGTGATACGACCTTGCAGGGCGACCAGTTTCAGAACACCACCCGAAGCAAGGCTGAGTTCGCTTTTGAGGTCCAGCGCTTCCGAGGTAATCTCGATATCCGATATATCCAGCGCCCCGTCAGAATGGGTGCGCCCATCTACAAACAGCCGTGTGTCGGTACCGAAGAACGTGTCCATCTCTTCGGCCAGAAACGGCGTCAGGTCGCCTCCGACATCGGCAGTAAACGCGATTCCATCGGAGGCGTTGCCACTCTCTTCGGCCGTGCGCAGTCGTACCTGACCGGACACGCGAAGCTGCTGATCGCTGCTTAGACCGATATCAGCATTAAAATCCGTTATCGGCCCCGAGCCTTTTGCAGTCAGCTCAAGCGGCGGGGCATCGGGGATGGATAGGGCCGTCGCGATCAGCCCGCCTGAGGCTTCGGCTACGGTCAAGTCCAGATCGATCTGGCGGCTGTCGTTCTGAAAGCCTGCTTTCAGATCAATCGTGTCCCCGGCGCGGTCCAGTCGGTCGATATCCAGCGTAGTATCCAGTGTTCCATCAGCCAGCGATAGGTTGCCGTTCACGGCAAGCTCGGCAGCGACGCCGATCAGCGGCTCACCTAAATACAGGTCATCGACACGCAGCTCTCCGATTTCGATCGAAACCGGAAGCTCAGGTAGTTGGAAGGGTTGGGTTTCGGCTGAAGGGGGCGGTGCGTCCTTAGTTGTTGTACCGGGTGCGCGGGCGATATCGATTTCCTGCGCCGATAGTGTGTTGACCGAGAACCGACCGCGCAGCAGTGCCAATCGGTTCCAGTCCAATTCAGCGTTTTTAATGGTGAGCCAGACGCCGTCGTCATCGGCGACTGTGATTTCTTGAATCGTCGCACGCGAACTCAGAGCTCCTTCAAGGCCGATCACCCGCACATTCTGATCATCACCAGACAGGGTATCTTGCAGAAACTGCTCGATCATGCTGCCGCCCTCGTCCTGAGCGGTCGCCGCGATGGGAACGGTGATCGCTGCTGAACTTAGCAACAGGGGATATACAACGCGACGCATCAAAAGGCTTGCCCGATCCCGAGGTAGAATTGCAGCCCGTCACCCGTATCGCCCTGAACCGGCACCGCAAGGTCAAAGCGCAAGGGCCCGAAGCCGCCCAGATCATAACGGATTCCAAGGCCCGCGCCAGAATGCTCTTCCGCGCCGCCGCCGATGAATGAGGACGTGTCGACCACACCGTAGTCATAAAACCCAACCAACGAGATTGCGTCAGTGACTTTGCCTCGGACCTCGGCTGAGAGCCCCAGAAAGGATTTGCCACCGGCGACACCATCCCCGACGGGGATACCTAGGCTTTCAAATGGCTGACCCCGTACTGTACCGGCACCACCCGAGAAGAACAGGAAATCTGGAGTCACACCATCTGCCGGAGGTCCGAGGACCGATCCCAACTGCACCCGGCCTGCCAACACCAGCCGACCGGCGGTGCCCAGATCGTTATAGGCGCGACCGTCAAAGAACATTCTCAGGCCGGTATCCGACCCGGAGAACCCGACAAAGGGCATGACTTGCGAGTCTAGATAATAACCGCGCGTAGCACTGACTTTGCTGTCGCGTTCATCCCACTCTGACCGGAACGGAAGAATGAAGTATCGAAACTTGCGCCCATCGCCATAGGCGTCATCCGCGTCCGACCATTGGAAACCTGCCGAGGCTTCGGCGTAGAGGCGGTCAGAGAATGTGCGGCGTGCACCATAGGCAAGCGAGGCGACGGTGACGTTATAGTTTTCGGTATTGCGCCGTTCCAGCAGGGCGCTCCAGAATGTATTGTCGTCAGGGCCCAGACGATCAGGTTGATCCAGCCGCAGACCAATGCGTCCATCGATATCCTCGGCACCGCCGATATTGCGGATTGCCGCCTCGAACCGCAGCCTTTCGGCTCGCCGGAAAACGTTTCGATGGGTCCACGTAGCGGTAAGATCAACCCCGTCGCGCGAGGCAATCTCGGCCCCAAAGGTCAGGCGGCGCGGTGGCAGGTCTTCAAACGTCGCGTCGAAATCAAGCGTGCCATCCGGGTTGGGTTCTTCATGTTCCTTGAGCGAAACCGTAGCGAATGTGCCGGTACGCCGCAGGCGGGTGCCAACCTTTTGGACCTGTTCAGGCGAATAAACCTCACCCGACGGGAAGCCTGCGACTTTCTCGATCGACCGATGGCGGACATTTGTATCGCCCTGAATGATCATTTTGCCGAACCGCAACCTTGGCCCCGGAGCCAGATCAATTGTCGCGTCCAGCCGTGCCTGCGCATGGCGCGCTATTACTTTCTGATCTTCCACTTCCGCCTTGGCATGGCCTGTATCGCGCCAGCCCTGCACCCCGGCCGAAGCCGCCTGTTGGATCGCTCCGGTGGTCGCAGTCTTGCCCGTGGCGAACTCTTCGGGCAGTTCCGTGCCCAGTGCCAGCGGTTGCACGACAGCCGTTCCGAACTTGAACTTCCGCCCTGGTGTGACAAGGATAGTCGCCCGTTTGAATTGGGCTGGAACGTTCAGCGAATTGATTTTGGCGGCTTCCTGCCCGTCAAGCTTGATGCTGACGACGGGGCTGAAATAGCCTTCGTCGTACATGATTTGAACGATGGTGCGGTAGTCGGACAAAGCTGCCGACAGTATTTCCAGTGACGTATCAAGACCACGCGATTCCGAGGTGAAGATGGATGAAGTCTCTTCCAAGCGGTCGACCAGATCTTCAGATGCACCAGGGGCGGATAGGGTCGTTTCTAGCGCGGTAGCAAGATTGGGGGACAAGGCCACAAACGCACCAAAAAGCCAGCCTCTCAGATCGCTGCGCGGTCTGCTCCCTGTCATTGTCTGGCTCCAACTGCCCCAAGTCGAAATCGCTATGGCCGCGAAACAAAACGAATGCGGCGTGTTGAATTCATTTAGAGCATCTGACGGCGCTTAGGGGAAGAACTAAACAAAGTTCAGGTGTTTTTATTGGCAAACTCGTGTGCCAATCCGCTACAGACCGGCATTTCGGAACCAGCGAACAATCGCATCCCGGTCTTCAGGTTCCATATAGGTCACGTTCGCGGGAGGCATGGCATGTGTGACGCCGGATTGCAGATAAATCTGTTGCGCGTTCTGTGCAATGTCGGCTTCGGTTTCCAGCAGGACACCTTTGGGTGCCCACAGGATGCCTTCCCAGACAGGCTCGCGCGCGTGGCACATAGAACAGCGACCCAGAACTATGTCCTGTGCTTCTTGAAAGCCATCCGCTGATGCGAATTTCTGTTCGTAGGGCGTTAGTTGCCGTGCTTCGGCCTCTTCCAACGGGTCGTTCATCGAAGCGGTCGACAACCACATGATGGTCATGAACAGCAAAGCCGTTACCAGCCAAGTCCAGGTTGGGTTTCCAGCGCGCGCGTGGCGGGTGTTGAAATAGTGCCGGATTGTGACACCCATCAGGAAGACCAGCGCGGCGATGATCCAATTGTACTCGGTCGCAAAAGCCAGCGGATAGTGGTTCGACAACATCAGAAACACGACCGGCAATGTCAGATAGTTGTTGTGGGTCGAACGCAGCTTGGCGATCTTGCCGTATTTCGGATCAGGTGTGCGCCCGTTCTTTAGGTCGTCCACCACAATGCGCTGGTTTGGCATGATGATGAAGAACACATTTGCGGTCATGATTGTGGCCGTGAAAGCCCCCAGATGCAGCATCATCGCGCGACCGGTGAATATCTGGTTATATCCCCAGCCCATAATCACCAGCAGCACGAACAGAAGAACCATCAGCAATGTCGGACGCTCGCCCAATCCCGACTTGCAAAGAAAATCGTAGACCAGCCAACCGACAGTCAGCGAGGCAGCCGAGATCAATATGCCTTGCCATAGCGCCAGATCCGCCTTTTGGGCATCGATCAGATAGAGCTCTCCGCCTACCCAGTAGACGATCATCAGTAGCGCGGCACCGCTGAGCCATGTGGCATAGCTTTCCCATTTAAACCAGGTCAGGTGGTCGGGCATACGCTCCGGAGCGACGAGATATTTCTGGATGTGATAGAATCCTCCGCCATGGACTTGCCATTCCTCGCCGTCCGCCGGTCCGGGGATATCGCGGTTCAAACCAAGATCCAGCGCGATGAAGTAGAAGGATGATCCGATCCAGGCAATCGCGGTGATAACGTGCAACCAGCGCACGCCAAAACCAATCCAATCCCAGAAAACGGCGAAGTCGTACATGCTTATGTCTCCGATTGCGTTGCGCCACACTAGGCAAACGGGCTTTTCTTCGGTATTCCCGTATATTGTCAAACTGTATCAAAAAAAACGATAAGATGTCCTATCTCGACAACATTCGAACCTTTGTCCGGGTCTATGACTTGGGCAGCATGTCAGCCGCCGGGCGGGATATGAGAATTTCACCTGCGGTGACGTCGGCGCGAATTTCGCAGTTGGAGGATCATCTGGGAGTACGCCTGTTTCAGCGCACAACCCGGAACCTGACACCAACGGAACAGGGACGGGCGTTCTACCCCGGCGCGGTTGCGGTTCTGGATGCAGTTGATGAGGCAGAAGCCCAGGTCACGCATCTGACCGAAGCCCCCCGCGGGTCTCTGTTTGTTGCCGCGCCTTTAGGTGTCGGGCGCCGGTTATTGGCGCCTCATGTACCTGATTTTCTGTCAGAATACCCTGAAATTGATGTGCGTCTAAGACTGACAGACCGCTCGGTTGATCTGACCACCGAAGGCTTGGATCTGGCTTTTTTCATCGGTCAGCCCGAAGACAGCACATTGCGCATTCGCAAGATTGCGGATTGCCAGCGTGTGCTATGTGCAGCCCCTGATTACGTGAGCCGATGTGGGATGCCAGAAGCTGGATCCGATCTGATTTCAGGCAAGCATGAATGCTTGAACCTGCGCTTCCCCGGCGCGGCAGAGTTTCAGTGGATGCTGGAAACTCCCGATGGCCCGAAACGATTTGCTGTCTCGGGCAGGTATGAATGTGACGATGGTGATGTTTTGACCGATTGGGCGCTGTCCGGGCAGGGTATTGCCATGAAACCCGTTTTTGAGGTGTCAGAGCACTTGAAGGCGGGGAGGCTGATCCCGGTGGCGATGAAGACGCCTCCGGTTCCCGTGCAAATGGCCTGCCTGTATACGCATCGCCGCCATCAGGACCCGAAAGCGCGGCTGTTTATGGATTTCATGATTGACCGGATCGGCAAAGTGGTTCGAAGCGCCGAAATCTAGGGCTAGCTGCCCCGGTAGGTCGAGTAGCCGTAGGGGGACAACAGCAGCGGAACGTGGTAGTGCGCGTCCGCATCGGACATGCCAAAGCGGATCGGCACCTGATCCAGAAACAGAGGATCATCGCCATCCTGACCTGTCGCGCGCAGGTAATCTCCGGCGAAGAATATCAGCTCATAAGTGCCGGTTTTAAAGTCGTCCTGCGGTAAGATCGGGCTATTGGTTCGGCCATCCGCGTTGGTTTCCATCTCGACCAGTTTACGGTGCGAGTTCCCTGACACTTTGTAGAGCGCGATTTTCAACCCCTCAGCGGGGCAGCCGCGCGCCGTGTCGAGAACGTGGGTTGTCAGATAGCCAGCCAAGGGTCTCTCCTATGTGTTTCTTTTGGTGTGCCACAGTCTGGGCCAAACCGCAAAATGGTTGAAATGCCGAAAGAAGTGGAAACAGTGTTCGGATTGATTTGATAATCAATAGACCGTTTCTGCGGTAAAGCTGTCAAAACACCTAATCGGACTGGAAGACCCTATGCAGCCGCCTCGTTACCCCCGCGATATGATCGGATACGGAGCCAACCCACCTGACGCCGCATGGCCCGACGGTGCAAAACTGGCTGTGCAGATTGTGTTGAACTACGAAGAAGGCGGCGAGAACTGTGTCCTGCACGGGGACGCTGCGTCCGAGGCGTTCTTGTCCGAGATCGTTGGGGCGGCGCAGTGGCCGGGCCAGCGTCATTGGAACATGGAATCGATCTATGAATACGGCTCGCGGTCGGGGTTCTGGCGCCTGCATCGCTTGATGAAAGACCTACCGATCACCGTTTATGGTGTGGCTACCGCGTTAGCGCGTTCGCCAGATCAGGTTGCGGCGATGAAATCGGCAGGGTGGGAGATTGCCAGCCATGGCCTGAAATGGGTCGAGCACAAGGATATGCCCGAGGCGGAAGAACGGGCCCAGATCGCTGAAGCGATCCGTCTGCATGCCGAAGTTGTAGGGGATCGCCCGCGCGGCTGGTACACTGGGCGCTGTTCGGACAACACCGTGCGTCTGGTCGCCGAGGAAGGTGGCTTTGCTTATGTTGCCGATACCTATGCAGACGATCTACCCTACTGGATGCAAACCGGTGGTCGGGATCAGTTGATTGTTCCCTACACGCTGGATTGCAACGACATGCGCTTTGCGACGCCACAGGGGTTCAACGCCGGGGATCAGTTCTATTCATATCTGAAAGACAGTTTCGATGCGCTTTATGCGGAAGGTGAGGCTGGTGCACCCAAGATGCTGTCGATCGGTTTGCACTGTCGCCTGATCGGGCGACCGGGACGCGTCATGGCGCTGAAACGGTTTCTGGATTACGCGCGCGGGTTCTCGGACGTGTGGTTCGCGACGCGATTGCAGATTGCCGAGCATTGGGCCGAAAAGCACCCGGCGGCTGAGCGTCCACAACCCTCGCAAATGGGCCGCGAAGAATTCGTCTCTGCGTATGGAGGTATCTTCGAGCATTCCGCTTGGATCGCCGAGCGCGCCTTTGATCTGGAATTGGGCGCGGCGCATGACACGGCAGGCGGATTACACAATGCTTTGACCCGCATGTTCCGGTCCGCCTCAACCGAGGAACGGTTGGGCGTTTTGACGGCCCACCCTGATCTGGCAGGCAAACTGGCGCAGGCTAAGCGGCTGACACAGGAAAGCACGTCCGAGCAAGCCTCGGCAGGGCTGGATGCGCTGACGGACGAGGAACGCGCCAGTTTCACCGAACTGAACCAGTGCTATACGGAAAAATTCGGCTTTCCGTTCATCATTGCCGTACGGGACCACAACAAAGCGTCGATCCTAAACGCATTCGAACGGCGCATCGAACAGGATCGCGAAACCGAGTTCGCCGAGGCCTGCCGACAGGTCGAGCGGATTGCCGAGTTCCGTCTTCGCGATGTGCTGCCCTCATGACACGGATTGTCGCTGAACCGATCTCGGCCGAAGCTTTCGCACCGTTTGGTGATCTGATTGATGTGTCAGGTGAGGCCGACAAGATCATCAACCAGGGCCAGTGCGGGCGGTATCATGATCGGGCAAGGCTGGATTTCGGTGATGCCCACGCGGGCATCAGCCTGTTCAATGCAAACCCACGCGAACTGCCTTATCAGCTAGCGATGGTTGAGCGTCATCCCGACGGCAGCCAGGCGTTCATTCCGATGACTCACCAGCCCTTTCTCGTGATCGTCGCCCCGGATGAGGAGGGGCAACCGGGTCGTCCTCGCGCGTTCATTACACAGCCAGGACAGGCGGTGAACTATCACCGGGGAACATGGCACGGAGTTCTGACACCCTTGCATGGACCCGGTCTGTTCGCAGTCGTTGATCGGATCGGGGAAGGCCCGAACTTGGAGGAATACTGGTTCAGCACACCGTACGAGGTGGTCAACCGCTGAAACCAGAACCGAAGCCGCCGGAGAAGCGGTAAGAACCCCATTGGATCTTAGGGAGGACAATGAGATCATGGCAGAAACTTCGATAGGGACGCCCGAACAGCTTCGGGACCCGAACTTCACACCTGTCTTGCACAAGGCGATACCGCTAGGCATTCAGCACGTATTGGCGATGTTCGTCTCGAACGTGACACCGGCCATCATCGTGGCGGGTGCTGCCGGGTTTGGATTTGGGTCGAACTCCCCGGATTTTCCCGAACTGCTGTACCTGATCCAGATGTCGATGCTGTTTGCAGGGCTGGCGACACTGCTGCAGACTATCACGATTGGCCCGGTTGGAGCGGCTCTGCCGATTGTACAGGGAACGAGCTTTGCGTTTTTGCCCATCATGATCCCTCTGGTCGCCGGAAAAGGCGTGGATGCCTTAGGGGCGCTGTTTTGCGGTGTCCTGGTTGGCGGCTTGTTTCATGCCTTTCTTGGCCTCTTCATAGGCAAGATACGGTTTGCGCTTCCGCCGCTAGTCACCGGACTTGTCGTAACAATGATCGGTTTGGCGCTGGTCAAGGTCGGTATTCAATACGCCGCTGGTGGTGTGCCTGCGATTGGCACCCCGGAATACGGATCGCTGCTTAACTGGTCGGCAGCTTTGGTTGTGGTTGTTGTGACGCTTGGCCTCAAGTTCTTTGCACGCGGTATGCTGTCGGTGTCTGCCGTACTGGTTGGTTTGGCCATCGGCTACGTCTATGCCCTGATGGTCGGGATGGTGACGTTCGAGGCCATTGGCACAAGTTGGTCACGTGCCTCTGCCTTTGCTCTGCCCGTGCCGTTTAAATATGGGTTTGAGTTCTCTCTGGCCGCCGTGATCGGCTTTTGTCTCATGTCTTTCGTCTCGGCCATCGAGACCGTCGGTGACGTATCGGGAATCACCAAAGGTGGTGCAGGTCGCGAAGCAACCGACAAGGAAATCGCGGGCGCGACTTATGCAGATGGTTTCGGAACAGCGATTGCCGGTATGTTTGGCGGGTTTCCCAATACGTCCTTCAGCCAGAATGTCGGTTTGATTGCGATGACGGGCGTCATGAGCCGCCATGTCGTGACCTGTGGAGCTATCTTCCTGATCCTGTGTGGCCTTGTTCCAAAAGTCGGGGCAATTATCCGCACCGTGCCTATCGAAGTGCTGGGCGGTGGTGTGATCGTCATGTTCGGCATGGTGGTCGCGGCAGGTATCTCGATGCTGTCAGACGTGGATTGGAACCGTCGCAACATGGTGATCTTTGCGATTTCGCTGTCGATCGGTCTTGGGTTGCAGCTGGAACCCGGCGCGGTTCAGCACCTACCTGATACACTTCGTATCCTGATGACCAGCGGCCTGCTGCCCGCAGCGCTGATCGCCATTGTACTGAATTTGGTCCTGCCAGAAGAATTGGCCGAAGAATCGACTGAAGAGGTTTCAGGGGGTATGGCCGGTCACGGGGCGGGTAGCCTACCTCACGATTGAAGTCTTGAAGTAATCCGCAGCGTGCTTCAGCGCTGCGGATTACCCGGCGTTTGCCATCAGGCGCGCGACATCCAGCATACGGGCTGAAAACCCCCATTCATTGTCGTACCAGCCAAAAACCCTGATCTGCCTCTCTCCAATCATGCGCGTCTCGGGCCCCGCCACCACCAGTGACTCAGGGCGCGACCGCAAATCAGATGACACCAAGGGCAGATCGGTCCATCCCAGCACGGCAGAAGCTGCGACCGCGTCGCGAAACGCTTGTTCGAATTGATCTGGGCTCATGCCACGTTCGAGCGTGGCGACAAGATCAATGGCAGATACGCTGGCCGTCGGAACACGCACCGCGGCCCCCGACACACGACCGGCCTGGTCTGGCAAGACGATATCAATCAAATGCGTCGCGCTCGAGGTCGTGGGCACCATCGACAATGCCCCGGCGCGCGATCGGGCTAGATCCCCGCGTGGCGCATCGACCATCGGCTGGCTGTTTGTATAGCAGTGGATGGTGGTCATGTGCCCGGACACAAGCCCGCCGATTTCATCAATCAGCTTGACGAGCGGTGCCAGACCATTGGTGGTGCAGGATGCATTTGAAACGATCCGTGCGCTGCCCAATTGATCTTCGTTTGCCCCCAGCACCAGTGTGACTTCGGCAGCGGGTGAAGGGCCGGAAATCAACACTTTATCCGCCCCAGCAGTCAAGCCCCGGCTGGCCACGTCGGATGTTCGCGCGATGCCGGTGCAATCGAGCATGACATCGACGCCGGACAGATCGACCTGTGCCAAATCGGCGCTGTGAGACATCAGAATAACGCGGCCATCGATATTCAGTGCTTCACCTTCGGTCGTGACCGAACCCTGATAGGGGCCAAACGTGCTGTCATATTTGAACAGGTATGCGCATGTTTCCAGCGGTGCGATATCGTTGATCAGCACTAGTTCTACATCCGAATGCTGCGGCAGGCTTAAGACCTGACGCAGAATGGTGCGGCCGATACGGCCGAATCCGTTGATCGCGAGTTTCATGCGCAAGCTATGGCAGGCAGATCAGGCGATCTCAATCAAAGTATTGTACCAATTTCAGTTGCAGCTGACCTGCGAAAAGAACTGGCCCGAAATGTTCTGATACATGCTGGAATAGATCGCCTTGCAGCCAGTCGCCTTCTGTATCGCGGCCATTGCCTGGATGGTGCGAAGACGTGGCGGCGGGCCAAAGGGGTTCAGATTGTTATTATCCCGCGTCGCCCGATAAACCACAGGCGCGTCCGAGACCTGCGTCACCGCCCATGTGCGGCTCATGACGAAAACGGATTTGGTTTCTTCCTTGGCTGCGACCGGGGCGGCGTTGAACGCCGAAAGGCCAAGGGTGGCAACCAGTGCAATCATCGTACCGCGCAGTAACATCGAACAATCTCCAGTGCTGAAAACTCATTTGATTTCATCAGATTCCAGCGATTCTGTGAACCCCTTTACCTGAACTTGACCCGGTAAAGCCCCGATCGTCAGCTACCTAGACGGTACAGACAACGGCATGTGCCTATTCACATCCTTGTACAACAGATAGCGAAACCGTCCCGGTCCGCCTGCGTAACAGGCCTGTGGGCAGAAAGCGCGCAGCCACATGTAGTCACCGGCCTCGACCTCGACCCAATCCTGATTGAGCCGGTAAACAGCCTTGCCTTCAAGCACATAAAGGCCGTGTTCCATCACATGGGTTTCGGCAAAGGGAATCACGCCACCGGGTTCGAAATTGACGATGTTGACATGCATATCGTGACGCAGGTCCTGCGGATCGGTGAAGCGGGTGGTAGACCAGCGGCCTTCGGTGCCAGGCATTTCGTTGGGTACCACGTCGCGTTCATTGGTGATGATCGGGTCAGGGGCGGGCAGGCCGGGCACTGCATCATAAGCCTTGCGCACCCAATGGAACCGGGCAACTGAATCGCCATGGTTGTGCAGCGTCCAGTCGCTGCCCGGGGGGATATAGGCATATCCACCGATCTCAAGAACATGATCCGCTTCGTTCAGGGTCAGCGCAACGCTGCCCTCGACCACGAAGATCACCCCTTGCGCATTTGGGTCGGTTTCAGGCGTATCGCTGCCACCGCCGGGCTGCACCTCCATTATGTATTGCGAGAATGTCTCGGCAAAACCACTCAAAGGCCGGGATAAGACCCAAAGACGTGTATTCTCCCAGAAAGGCAGAAAGCTGGTGACGATGTCGCGCATCGTGCCCTTGGGGATTACCGCATAGGCATCGGTGAACATGGCACGGTCGGTCAACAGTTGCTCTTGCCCCGGATGTCCGCCTATCGGTGCATAATATTTAGGATGTGTCATCAAATGCCTCTGCTTCGTCTGGGCACAATATGAGGCGATCTCACGGGCGGACCTAGCGCCCGCCTTGCGAAAGGTTTGTTCGGGATAATTTGAAGGTGGCCAAGTGGGGCTTGGCCGCACACGCATAGAGGTATATCTATGGACGTGAAAGTCATTCAAATCGGCGAGGCCCTTTGATGAAAGCCTTTGTTTACACAGCGCTGGTTGCTGCACTTTTTCTGGGGGTGGGTGGAATAGCACAGGCTAAACCACTTTCCCGAATCATCGCGGAAATGGGGTTGAGCCCCGCTGACTTTGAGGTGTTGAACGACACCTCAAACGCGTTGCTGTCGACGGGCACTCCATCCGTGGGGCAGGAGAGGGCTTGGCTCAATCAGGACACCGGCTCGAAGGGGACAATCCGCGTGCAAAGCGTTCAGGGCAATTGTGTGATACTTCAGCACTTTGTGCAGCCTGAAGGTGCTGCACAGGCCCGCGATATCAGAACGCGCCGCTGCAAGACCGCTGATGGGAACTGGATCCTGACACCTTAAAGGCCGTTGCCTTGGCCAGCACCCGAACTAGCACAGCTGCACCCTTGTGATTTGCTCCAGCTAATTTTACCGCAGGCCCCCTGCTGGGCATCGCATTGATGCTGGACCGGGCTCAATTTGCGTGAATGACGTACCGTCACTTAGCTGGACACGCTCATGGCCACTAAGCCATCCTCGGACCAAAGCCAAAGACCCGCATTGCGCCACAGGGAAGGAATAGACATGACCATGACTTTCGGATTGCGTGAGGAAAACCGCGCCCTGTTACAGCGGGTGAGAGATATGATTCACGACGAGGTCATGCCGCTTGAAGATGAGTATCAGGCAGAAATCAATAAAGGCGATCGTTGGAAATATACCGAGCGACAGGCCGAGATTCTCGAGGGGCTGAAAGCCAAGGCCAAGGCGGCGGGGCTTTGGAACTTCTGGCTGACAGACAGCGACAAAGGTTTTGGCCTCAGTACAGTTGAATACGCCTATTTCGCCGAGGAGATGGGCAAGACGCCCTTGGGGGCCGAAGTTTTCAACTGCTCCGCGCCCGATACAGGGAATATGGAGGTGTTTGAACGCTACGGGTCAGGCGCGATGAAAGAGCAGTGGCTGAAGCCTTTGCTCGACGGGCAGATTCGCTCGGCTTATCTGATGACCGAACCCGATGTGGCCTCATCGGATGCCACCAACATTTCGATGTCCTGCGTGAGGGACGGGGCCGAATATGTTCTGAACGGCGAGAAATGGTGGTCGTCTGGGGCGGGCGATCCGCGTTGCAAGGTCTATATCGTGATGGTCAAAACCGGCGGGGACGATCTGCCAAAGCACCAGCGCCAGTCGATGATCGTGGTCCCAGCAGACGCGCCGGGTATTGAGGTATTGCGCCCGATGGAGGTCTATGGCCACGACGATGCGCCCCATGGTCACATGCACATCCGTTTCACAGAAGTTCGGGTCCCGGCCGAAAACATTCTACTGGGCGAAGGGCGCGGGTTCGAGATCGCGCAGGGGCGCTTGGGGCCGGGCCGTATTCACCATTGCATGCGCGCGATTGGTCAGGCCGAGTCTGCGCTGGAGCAGATGTGCAAGCGTTCACTACAGCGCCAGGCGTTTGGGAAGAAACTGGCGCAGCTGGGGGCAAACTACGACATCATCGCCGAATGTCGGATGGAGATCGAAATGGCCCGTTTGCTGTGCCTCAAGGCCGCCTGGTACATGGATCAGGGCGATGCACGGGCGGCGGCCCCATGGATCAGCCAGATCAAGGTCGTTGCCCCCAAGGTCGCGCTGAAGGTGATCGATGAGGCCGTGCAAATGTTCGGCGCACAGGGGATCAGTCAGGATACGCCCTTGGCAAATGCATGGACCCATGTGCGCACCCTGCGTCTGGCGGATGGGCCGGACGCAGTGCATCGCCGTCAGGTCGCTCGCGTCGAGTTGAAGAAATACACGCAGGAAAAAGTCTGAGGCGACAGAACCACAATGACATCGGATGTGTTGGGGCAGGCGTATTTCCACCAAAATGCGCAGGGTGTGTTTGTCGGAAATGACCCCGCGCGCGGGCCTTGGTCGGCCGATCATTGCCATGCTGGGCCAGTCAGCGGATTGATCGTGCGGGCGGCAGAAACCGAAGTCGGCCCTGAGAAGATGTTGACTCGGTTGACCGTCGATCTGCTGCGTCCATTGCCTCTGGCTGGTTTGCGAGTCGCGGCAGAGACGACACGCCATACCAAGACGCTGGCGACCACACGGGTCACCGTACATGATCTGGACGACACGCTTTGCGCCACCGCCACAACCATGCATATGGTGCGCAAAGACCTTGGGGCCGTGCCTAATGTCAAACTGCCCGCGCCCAGGGTCGAAGATATGGTCGATGGCCCGTTCCCGATCGGTGAGATGCGCCATCAGTTGCCCGGTTTTGCCCATCACTCCCAGATCGGCTATCCCGCTGATGGCAACCAAGGGGCGGGTCCGAAAACCGTCTGGATGCGCACACCTGCCTTGCTGGAAGGAGAGGACCCATCGCCGATCCAAGCGCTCTGCCCGCTTGCAGATTGCGGCAATGGCATATCGTGGAACGCGCCCACATCTGAGATGGGTTTCATGAATACCGACCTGACTGTGCAAGTCCACCGCGAGCCTGTCTCGGACTGGCTGGCCTCTGACTCGATCTCGCACTGGCAACCCTCGGGGATCGGTATGTCGCAGTCAGTTCTTTTTGATACACAGGGGCCAGTTGGGACGGCTTTGCAGACATTGGTCTTGTTCCCGCCGGAGTAAATGGCGGGATTCTGCAGCCTAGTGTTTAGTCGGATTGCCGATTCCCGCTGCGCATTCTATCTTTGCAACATGCGCTGGCTTGCCTTCTCCTTGACCTGCCTTCTGCCGACACCGGCTCTGGCTCATCCCCATGTCTTTATCGACACGGGGCTAGAGTTCATGGTCGATGACGCAGGCAACCTGACCCATGTGCGTGTGACCTGGGCCTATGATGAGTTCTATTCATTGCTGGTTCTCGAAGACATGCGACTGGATCAGGATGCAGATGGCGTGCTGACCGAGGCTGAAGAGCAGTTTCTAAGTGGCTTCGACGCGCAGTGGGTCGAAGGTTACAATGGCGATCTGGTCATCCGCATGGGCGAAAATGTGATCCCGCTCTCTGGGCCGCTTGAGCCGCAGGCCACGACCGAGGATGCCCGCATCGTGACCACACATCTGCGCGCGATCGAAGGAGACCCTGTTCCGGCGGATGCGCTGTCGATCAAAGCCTTTGATGAGAGCTTTTATACCGCATACGAAGTGACCCGCCCGGTTCTGGTTTCGGGCCCCACGACCTGTGAGATTGAACGGAGCGATCCGGATATCGACAACGAACTGGCCCAGATGCAGGCTTTTTTGCTGACGCTGGATGCCGAGTATGACCTTGAAGAAAACGATATCCCTCTGGTCGGTGAGAAATTCGCAACCGAGATTCGGCTTTCATGTCCAAATACCTGATCGTTCCCGTTGCCATCGCCTGCGCGGTGCTGCTGTGGTTCTGGGGCAGCGGTGTTTTTGACCATCTGGCCGCTTGGGCTGCCGGAGAGCAGCGCGAATTCCAGAACCAGATCGCCCGCGCCCTGCGCGCAGCACGCGCCGAGCAGCCCGAAGCTGTGGCAACGCTACTGACGGTCTGTTTTGCATATGGGTTTTTTCATGCCATCGGACCGGGCCATGGCAAGGTTCTGATCGGAGGATATGGGCTTGGCCGTCGCGTTGCGTTTTGGCGACTTTCTGCAATCAGTGTCCTATCGAGCCTAGGGCAAGCAGTGACGGCGGTTGTGCTGGTTTATGCCGGGGTATTGGTATTCCAGATGTCACGCGAGTCGCTTGTAGGCACGACCGAACAGGTCATGGCACCGATCAGCTACGGCGCAATTGCCGCTATAGGCCTGTGGCTGGTTTTCCGCGCCATCCGCAGTTTTGCGCGGCGTCACAAAAACCAAGCCTCTCAAGCGCACGACCACCATCACCATGCGCATGATCACGACCACCATCATCACGACCACGAGGTTTGCGCTGACTGCGGCCACCGCCACGGCCCGACGGCCGATGAGGTCGCTCAGGTCGGCAGCTTTCGCGAGGCGTTGATCCTGATCGCTGGTATAGCCGCACGCCCCTGTACGGGCGCGTTGTTTGTGCTGATCCTGACATGGCAGATGGGTATCGCAATGGTCGGCATCGCAGGCGCATTCGCCATGGCTTTAGGCACCGCAACCGTCACCACTTTGGTCGGTTGGACATCCTTTGGGTTGCGCGGCGGGTTGCTGGCCTCAGCCTCGGCTACGCGCTTTGCATCGGTACTGGCCCCGACCATCGAACTGGTTGCGGGTCTTATCATCGCCGTGATTGCAAGCGGGCTGCTACTGCGGGCCTTGTAGACTTAGCCAAACACCGGTTCGGGATATCCGACCCGTGCCAGATACAACCCTTGCGGCGGGCAAACCGGTCCACAGGCCGCACGGTCAACCGCCTCAAGCGCATCGCGAACGTCTTCGGGCGTCCAAGCTCCGGCCCCCACGCGCTCCAACGTGCCAACAAAGCTACGTACCTGATTGTGCAGGAACGATCGGGCGCGAACATGGAAGTGGATTTCGGCCCCCGAGAAGCCCTGAACCTGTTCCACCCGCAACTCATCCAGTGTCTTGACCGGGCTGGCGGCCTGACAGATGGAGGACCGGAAGGTGGTGAAGTCATGCCGCCCGATCAGCATATCCGCCCCGGCTTGCATCGCCGCGACGTCCAGAGAATGATTGATCTGCCAGACCTGCCCCTTGTCGTGGGTTGCAGGTGCGCGACGCATCAGGATGCGGAACAGATATTGGCGCTCAAGCGCCGAAAACCGCGCGTGCCAGTCATCATCCACCCGTGTAGCTTGCACGATGGCAACGGGCTGCGGCTTGAGGTGATAATTCAACGCCTCGGACAGGCGGAACGGGTCCCATTCTTTGACCAGATCGCAATGCGCCACTTGTCCTAGCGCGTGAACCCCCGCGTCGGTACGACCGGCGGCGGCGATGGTGTGGTCTCCGGGTTCGATCCGCGACAGGGCGAGTTCGATCGCGCCCTGAACCGACGGCAGTTCTTTCTGCCGCTGCCATCCGGCAAACGGTTCCCCTTGGTATTCGACTTGCAGCGCGTATCTGGGCATGGCGCGCTGGTATCGCGCCTTGGTCGGACGGGCAAGGGGGCGAAAGCTCTGGCAAGTGCCGCAACCGCTACCTATCTTGGGCAAAACGATAATTGCGGGGCGACAGCTTGGTCATCTCATCATTGGCAGACAGTCTGGTGCGCGGCGTCGAATCCGTGGGTGACCGTGTGTCCGAGACATTCTTCGAACCGGTCATCCGGCTGGGCGTCACGGGATTGGCGCGGTCGGGTAAGACAGTGTTCATCACATCACTGGTCGCCAACCTGCTGGATCGGGGCCGCATGACCGGTCTTGTGGCGCAGCAAGAGGGGCGTGTCACCGCCAGCTATCTGCAGCCGCAACCCGACGACACCGTGCCCCGGTTCGATTTCGAATCCCATCTGTCCGCGCTGACCGGACCAGCGCCGCACTGGCCGGACAGCACGCGTGCTGTTTCCGAGTTACGCCTGTCCTTCAAAGTCCAGCCCGCAGGTCTGCTTTCGGGATTGCAGGGCCCCCGAACATTGCATCTGGACATTGTGGACTATCCGGGTGAGTGGCTGCTGGATCTGGCCCTACTGGACAAATCCTATGAAGATTGGTCGCGGGACACGCTGGAACACATATCCAATCGCCCACAAGCAGGGGCATTTATGGCAAAGGTTCAGGCGACCGACCCAACCGCGCCACATGATGAGCCGCAGGCGCAGGACCTCGCCCGCAGCTTCACCGATTACCTTAATGCCGCGCGTGATGCCGGTTTCTATGACTGCACTCCCGGTCGGTTTCTTCTGCCGGGCGATCTGGCCGGGTCTCCTGTGCTGACATTCGCGCCGCTCCCGGTGTCGGGGGTGTCAATTCGGGGTTCACTACACCGCGAGATGGAGCGGCGGTACGAGGCGTACAAATCGCGTGTGGTCAAACCTTTCTTTCGCGACCACTTTGCCCGGATCGACCGGCAGATCGTTCTGGTAGATGCGTTGGGGGCAATCCATAAAGGCCCGCAAGCGGTCGAGGATATGCGCCGCGCGATGGCCGATATCCTGTCGGCCTTCCGCCCCGGTCGCAACGCATGGCTCAACAGGCTGCTGCTTGGCAAGCGGGTCGAGCGTATTCTGTTTGCGGCCACCAAAGCGGACCATCTGCACCATCTGCAGCACCCGCGCCTGACCGCGATCATTGAGGCCCTGACCCGTGAGGCCCGCGACCGCGCCAGCTTTGCCGGGGCTGAAACTGCGGCCTTATCGTTGGCTTCACTTCGGACAACGACGGAAGAGATGCGCAGCCATAACGGCGTAGAACTGCCATGCGTGCGCGGCACTCTGCTAGACAGCGGTAAGCAGGCGGCCTTTTACCCCGGTGATTTGCCAGAGGACCCTGCCCATCTGCTGGGCCCCGCGCGCAATGGGGCCGAGGGATGGCTGGGCGACGACTATGGCAATATGGCCTTTGCACCCGCACATTTGACCCTGAATCCTGGTGATGGTCCGCCACATATTCGGCTGGACCGGGCTGCGCAGTTTCTGATCGGAGACCGGCTGTGAACGTGATCCTTCGTCCTGCTCGCAGTACCGATGCCGGAACCACAGGCGCTATTCTGCATGGGTTCGCCCGCGAAAACGACTGGATGCCTGAACTGCATTCTGAGGCCGAGACCATTGCGTTTTGCGGCAGGATGATTGATCTCGGCTGGGTCACGGTGGCCGAAATGCAGGGGCAGGTGGCCGGATTTCTGGCGTTGAATGGGGACGAAGTGCAGTCGCTCTATCTGGCGGCCTCGGCGCGCGGGCAGGGGATCGGGCAGCAATTGCTGGATCGTGCCAAAACACAGCGTCCCACGCTCAACTTGTATGCGTTTCAGGCCAATCCTTCCGCATGCCGGTTCTATGAGCGCAACGGCTTTGTTGAGGTCGCACGCGGCGATGGGTCCGAAAATGACGAAAACCTGCCCGACATCAGATATGTTTGGACGCGCGAGGAGTTGGTCGATGGCTAAAGGCCCCGTTTTGATTGATCTGGAAGACGATGCCTCGGCAGTTGATGTCTCGACCGCGCCTCCTGTTCCGGACATCGCGCCTCCGCAGGGGCAGGCGATGCAGTCAGCGGTGCGGTTTGCAGCGCGGAAACCTTCGGTTTTGGCGCGTTGGTTCTGGGGGTTGGCATTAGCCGTTGTGGGGGCGGTGGTCTCGGTCGCCGCATGGGATTTTGCCATCTCTCTGCTGGAACGCGCACCAATTCTGGGTTGGATCGTCACCGGTCTGATCGCTGCGCTGTTGCTGGTCGTCCTGATCATTGCACTGCGCGAGTTGGCCGCAATCAGCCGTCTGTCTCGCGTCGACGGGCTGCGGCGCGCGGCGGACACAGCTTTAACAGATGAGGACTTGTCGCAAGCCCGCGCTGTAACCACACGGCTGATTGCGTTCTATAAGGGACGCGATGAAACACGCTGGGGTCGCGACCGTTTGACCGAACGCATGGGAGAGCAATTCGATGCGGCAACCCTGCTGAGCTTGGCCGAAGACGAGATTCTGGCCCCGCTGGATGCTGCCGCCAGCCGCGAGGTCGAGGCCGCAGCGCGGCAGGTCGCGACCGTGACCGCTCTGGTCCCGCTTGCTCTGGCGGATGTAGCGACGGCGCTGGCAAGTTCATTGCGCATGATCCGGCGGATTGCGGAAATCTATGGCGGTCGCGCAGGTTTCTTGGGCAGTTGGCGCCTAACCCGCGCCGTATTCGTGCATCTGATTGCAACTGGCGCGGTGGCAGTGGGGGATGATCTTCTGGAGCCGATTTTGGGCGGCTCGGTTCTCAGCAAATTGTCGCGCCGGTTCGGTGAGGGGCTGGTCAACGGCGCGCTCACCGCCCGCGTGGGTGTCGCTGCGATGGAGGTCTGTCGACCTTTGCCTTTCTCGAAACGCCACCAGCCCTCGACCCGTGGCATGATCAAACGCGCGCTCAGCGGGTTGTTCTCCAGGACTTGATCTGGCGCAAGGCCGTGCCTGAACCTGTCCTGCATAAACAGGACGGAGCCAGCCATGACCGAACACGGCCACAGCCAGCAAGAGATTTTCGAACGGATCAATGCGCCTCCGGGTCGTGGGGTTCTGCGCGATGTGGTTTATGGCGGCATCGATGGCTCAGTCACGACATTCGCGATCGTTGCCGGGGTTGCCGGGGCAGGTTTATCGCCTTTTGTCATCGTGGCACTTGGGCTGGCCAACGTGCTGGCGGATGGTTTCTCGATGGCGGCGGGCAACTACTCGGGAACCAAGGCCGAGCTCGATAACATCCACCGTATTCGAGCCATCGAGGAACGGCATATCAAGTTGTACCCGGATGGCGAGCGAAAGGAGGTGCGCGAAATCCTCGCACAAAAAGGCCTTTCAGGCAGCGTTCTGGATGACGCGACGGCTGAAATCACTTCGAATCACGACAATTGGGTCGACCTGATGATCGAGGGCGAGTACGGGCTGGGCAGCGTCGACCCGCATCCCCTCAAAGCCGCGATGGCGACGTTCTTCGCCTTTCTGATCGCGGGGATGATTCCGTTGTTGCCGTTCCTCTTATCCGTTGCAAATGCGTTCACGGTATCGGCCTGGATGACTGCGGGCGTGTTCTTTGCCATTGGCGCGATGAAAAGCCGGTGGTCGCTTGCCCCGTGGTGGCGATCAGGCGGAGAAACCCTGCTGATCGGGGGTGCCGCGGCAGCCATCGCTTTCTGGGTTGGCTCGTTGTTTCACCCCTGAATGGTGCTGTTGTCGCGGGCGGGATGATCAGGCTGGTCCTCAGAATCTGATCCGCTAAGGTGTTGTAAACTAATGCGAGGCACCTCGTGGCTACGGACCGTCCTGAGAAAACTGTTTAGGTGCGGGGCGCTTATGGCTTCATCGGCGCTGCGGTGGGTGGGTCGCTGCATGCGGATGGTGCCTGTGTGAAGGGTCTTGTGCGCAGCCGGAAGACGGCTGAACGGGCCCTTTCGGATATTGCGCTGATCTCGGGGGATCTACGTGATTTCAAGTCGGCGGCGGATTGACGGTGCCTGAACTGTGGCTCGACCCTTTGGGACCGTTGGTCAAGATAGCACCGGCTTTGATGCTATCACTGATCGCGCGACCCATGTTGGAGAGCCGCTGATGGACCCGGATCTGATCTTGCGTTGGCTTCACGTGATCGGAGCATGCGTTCTATTGGGCACTTGCGCGGGGATCGCCATTTTCATGCTGATGGCGCACCGCACGGCAGATGCACGGGTGATTGCTCATACGGCGGGAATCGTGTTGCTGGCCCGGCGACTGGGCTGGTCGCTGTCGGAGGGTTGGATCGCGATATCACTGCTGCTTTACATACTGACTGGCCTGTTCTGGCTACCGGTGGTTTGGATTCAGATTCGGCTGAGGGATTATGCAAGGAAGGCTGATCTGGCTGGTGCGACCTTGCCAAGCAAGTACTACAAACTGTTCCGCACATGGTTCGTTTGCGGTATTCCGGCCTTTGCCGCAGTGCTGGCGATCCCTTGGCTGATGCTGGCACGCCCTCACATCCTGCTTTTCTAGGCCGATTACCTGTGCAGCAGGCGGTATCCATGCGGATTTCCAGACTATAAACCAGCCTGTCTGCACGGTACGTTTGGCGCATCGCATCCCGGAGGTTTCGGTTGGAATCCTTGCTTGTCCTCGTTGGTCTGATCGTCCTGGCCATTCCTGTTTCGATCATCGCTTTGCTGATTGGTCAATCGCGGTTGCGTAAGCGCGTCGAACAGCTTGAGCGGCAATTGGCCAGGCAAATACCAGAAAGCGGCGCCGAAACCTCCCAGGCATCAAGGCCGGAGCCGACGACGACGCAAACCAAGCCTGATCCCTGGGCCGCGGCGAGAACCTCATCTACCTATGACGAAAGCCCATCGGATGCGCCGCAGGCCGTTGAGGCCGCCGATCCTCCTGCCACCATCGTTTTTCGTGAGGAAAAGATCGCCGCGCTGGGCGCTTGGATGCGTGAAAACTGGTTCTACGCGGTTTCGGCGTTGTCACTGGCGTTGGCGGGGATTTTTCTGGTTCAGTACGGGGTTGAGAACGGGCTGTTGCCACCCACCGCGCGGGTCGCCGCAGCCCTGATCTTTGGCCTTCTGCTGATTGGGTCAGGTGAAGTGATCCGCCGCCGCTTCGGCGATGACGAGGACGCGTCGACCGCTTATCTACCATCGGTCTTCTCGGGCGCGGGTCTGGTGACCTTGTTTGGTGGCGTCCTTGCCGCGCGCCAGCTTTATGATCTGATCGGCCCCGAGGCCGCTCTGGCCGGTCTCGTTATCATCGCTCTGTTTGCGTTGGTCTTGGGATGGTTCCACGGGCCGCTGCTGGCCGCCGTAGGCCTAATCGGAGCCTTTGCCGCGCCCTTTATGGTTGGAGGCGCATCGGACGATCCCAGTTGGCTTTATGGTTATTTCTTTATTATCGCCATTTTGGGCTTGGGTATCGATACCGTCAGGCGTTGGGCATGGATTTCCATTTTGACGCTAGTAGGTGCATACGGGGCGGCGTTTTTGCTGGTGCTGTCTTCCCCCTCCACGGAACCGGGGTATCTGACCTGTGTGACAGCACTGGCGCTTATTGCGATGGCGATACCCGTGCGCAGTATCTGGCCCGAACACACCGGCCCGATGATTGCTGAAGTCATTCGGCGACGGAAAGGGGATCCATGGCCCGAGTTTCCAACCCGAATTGCCTTTGGTGCAGTTCTCACCAGTTCCATCATCCTGTCGCTGCATTGGTCGGATTCAAGCGGTGAGTTTTGGCTGGGCGTTGCTCTGTTTACCGCTTTGATACTGGCGCTGATCCTTTGGACAAAAGCTGCGCGTGCGCTGCAGGATGTGACGGCGCTGCCTGCGATGGGTCTGATCTGGTTTGTTCTGCTGCACGGGTTGGACGGTGGCTCCGTGTGGCGCGGCTTTGCCGACACATACGTGGAAACGGCCGAGGCCGATTATCCTTGGGTAGTCACGCTATTGGTTGCCCTCGGGGCCTTGATCAGCGTGCTCGCTGCGTGGCGGTCCTTCCACGCCGGGCGCTACGCTGTGGTCTGGGCCGGGGGTGCAGCCCTATATGCTCCGACGCTGGCGATCGCGCTTGAAGTCGGTTGGCAGCCTGCAAACGTGATCGGAGCTTATGCGTGGGCCTTACACGCAATCGCAATAGGCGCGATGATGGTGGTTTTGGCCGAACGGTTTGCGCGGGCCGATGGTGAGAAACGGATGCGGCCTGCCCTTGCAACTCTGTCTGCGCTATCGTGCCTTAGCTTTGCCTGCATCATCGTACTCAGTTCCGCCGCATTGACCGTAGCACTTGTCGCCATGATTGTTGTGGCCGCGGCGCTGGACCGGCGATTTGTTCTGGCTCCGATGAGTTGGTTCATTTGGGCGGGTGTGTTCACGGTGACCGTACGGCTGGTGCTCGACCCGGGGCTCGATTGGGCCGAAACCGCGCCTTTGATCGAAATGACCTTGGTCTATGCAGTGGCGGTTGCCGGGTTCATCATGGGGTGGGCGTTGCTAAGGTCCTTGGACCGCCCGATTGCCTCATTGCTGCTTGAAAGCGCGGCCTGGGCAACGGCGGGAATACTGCTATCGCTCTTGTTGCTGCGCTGGCTGGAAAGCTTCGGAGAAGGCGGCGCGACAGACAGCCATTGGGGGCTGGGGCTGCTGGCGGTGATCTGGCTGCTGCTGGCTTTTGCACAAATACAGCGGTTCGAGCTTGGCGGTAAGCTGAACTACGCGCGTTACGCGCTCGCGGCGTTCTTTGCGGCACACGGCATGATGCGTCTGGTTCAGGCTTTGTCTGAGGCTAACCCGTTGCTCGACCCATTTGCCGAACCCGTGCTCGGCCTGCCGGTGCTGAACACGTTGGCAGTGGCCTATCTGTTGCCTGCGCTGGCCATCGGCTTCTCGGCTTGGCGCGTCGTGACGCAGCCCGTGCTACTGAAGCAGATCAGTTATGGGGTCGCCGGTGCCCTGATCGCTTTTTGGCTGGGGCTTACAATCCGTCATGTCTGGCAGGGGGCGAGTGGCATGTATGAAGGCAACGGCGTCACCCAGCCCGAGCTTTATTCATACACCATCGCCTTGTTGGTGGTCGGCGCAGGGTTGTTCTACCAGTCGCTGGCCCGCCGGTCCGATTTGATGCGTAAGGCCGGTTTGGCCGTGATTGGCCTCGCGGTGGCCAAGGTGTTTCTGATCGATATTGCCGGATTGGGCGGGCTGATCCGGGTGTTTTCGCTGTTGGCGCTCGGTCTCGCACTGGCGGGTCTCGCATGGCTCAATCGCTGGGCCAAGCTGCGCCATTCGTCGCAAGACCCGGAACCTCTGGACCATTGAGAGCAGGCGTCCTATAAGCGCGGCCATGTTTGACTGGCTGGCCATCATTATTCGAATTATATCCCCGGCGCTCTGATATCGCGAGACGCCGGGCAAAGGTGCTTGAGTTATCGCACTGACCGCTTCGATCCATACACGACCAGAACATCCTGAGGACGCCCCAAATGTGCGCCGAAACACCTGACTACAAAGACACGCTGAACCTGCCGAAAACCGAATTCCCCATGCGTGCAGGCCTGCCCAAGCGCGAGCCAGCATGGCTGGACCGCTGGGAAAAGATCGGCGTCTATGACCGCCTTCGCGAGAAAGAGGGCCGCAAGCCTTTTACCCTGCATGACGGCCCTCCTTACGCGAACGGCCACCTGCATATCGGCCACGCACTGAACAAGACCATCAAGGACATGATCGTTCGGTCCCATCAGATGATGGGCTTTGACTCGCGTTATGTGCCCGGCTGGGACTGTCACGGCCTGCCGATCGAGTGGAAGATCGAGGAACAGTACCGCAAGAAAGGCAAGAACAAGGACGAGGTGAACATCGTCGACTTCCGTCAGGAATGCCGCAAGTTTGCCGAAGGCTGGATCGACATCCAGCGTGAAGAGTTCAAACGTCTGGGTATCACCGGTAACTGGCCCGATCCTTACATCACCATGGACTATCGCGCCGAAGCCGTGATCGCGGATGAGTTCATGAAGTTCCTGATGAACGGGACGCTTTATCAGGGCTCGAAACCCGTGATGTGGTCCCCCATCGAAAAGACCGCGCTGGCCGAAGCCGAGGTCGAGTATCACGACAAGGAAAGCTTCACCATCTGGGTGAAGTTCAAGGTCGTGAACACCGGCGATGTGACGCTGGACAATGCTTATGTGGTGATCTGGACGACGACCCCATGGACCATGCCGTCGAACAAGGCCGTGGTGTACGGTGAGGACATCTCCTACGGTCTCTACGAGGTTACAGGTCGCCCCGAGGAATGCTGGGCACGGATTGGCGAACGTTATCTGCTGGCCGATGACCGCGCCGCAGATGTGTTTGCGCGCGCGCGTCTGGATGACACGATGTATCGCCGTCTGTGCGATGTAACGCAGGAAGATCTGGCCAAGATCCAGCTGACCCACCCGCTGGCCGGGGCCGAGGGCGGCAACGGCGAATGGGACGACATTCGCGATTTCCGCGCCGCGGAGTTCGTGACCGACACCGAAGGGACCGGTTTTGTCCACTGTGCACCTTCGCACGGGATGGAGGAATTCGAGCTTTATCGCGATCTGGGCATGCTGGAGCAGGTCATCACCTATAACGTGATGGATGATGGCAGCTTCCGCGCTGATCTGCCGTTCTTTGGTGGCAAATACATCCTGTCTCGTAAGGGCGGTGAGGGTGATGCCAACAAGGCCGTGATCGACAAGCTGGCCGAGGTCGGCGGGCTGTTGGCGCGCGGCAAGATCAAGCACAGCTATCCGCATTCGTGGCGCTCGAAGGCGCCGATCATCTACCGCAACACGCCGCAGTGGTTTGCCTCGGTCGACCGCAAGCTGGAGGACGGCATGGGCGAGATGGGCGACTCCATCCGTGAACGTGCTCTGCGCTCGATTGATGAACTGGTGAAATGGACGCCGCAGACCGGCCGCAACCGTCTGTATTCCATGATCGAAGCACGCCCGGACTGGGTCCTGTCGCGCCAACGCGCCTGGGGCGTGCCGCTGACCTGCTTCACCAAGAAGGGGGCATTGCCGACCGATGCGGACTACCTGCTGCGCAATGACGAACTCAATGCCCGCATCAAAGCCGCGTTTGAGAAGGATGGCGCAGACGTCTGGTACACGGACGGGTTCAAGGAGAAGATCCTCGACGGTATCGCGAACCCCGACGACTACGATCAGGTGTTCGACGTGCTGGATGTGTGGTTCGACTCTGGCTCGACCCATGCCTTTGTGCTGCGTGATCGTGAGGACGGGACCGCGGACGGTATCGCTGACGTCTATATGGAAGGCACCGACCAGCACCGCGGGTGGTTCCATTCGTCGATGCTGCAGGCTTGCGGCACCAAGGGGCGTGCACCATACCGCAACGTAGTGACCCACGGATTTACGCTGGATTCCAAGGGCAACAAGATGTCCAAATCGCTGGGCAACACCATCGTGCCGGAAGAGGTCGTTAAACAATACGGCGCCGATATCCTGCGCTTGTGGGTGGCTCAGACCGATTACACCGCCGACCAGCGGATCGGACCGGAGATCCTGAAAGGGACAGCCGACAGCTATCGCCGCCTGCGCAATACCATGCGGTTCATGCTGGGCTCGCTGGCGGACTTCACCGAAGCGGATCGGGTTGCGCCTGAAGATATGCCGCGCCTGGAACGCTGGGTGTTAAGCCGACTGGCCGATCTGGATGAGCAGGTGCGCAAAGGTTATGCAGCATTTGACTTCCAGGGTGTATTCAGCGCCGTATTCACATTCGCCACGGTTGATCTGTCATCGTTCTATTTCGATGTCCGCAAAGACGCGCTTTATTGCGACGGTGACAGCCTACGCCGCCGTGCCGCGCGGACTGTGCTGGATATCCTATTCCACCGTCTGACCACATGGCTGGCCCCAGTTCTGGTCTTCACTATGGAAGAGGTCTGGCTGGAACGGTTCCCGGCCGATGATAGTTCGGTCCATTTAATGGATTTCCCTGAAACGCCCGCTGATTGGCGCCATGAAGACCTGGAAGCCAGCATGGCCAAAGTCCGCCGCGTGCGCCGCGCCGTGACCGCAGCGCTGGAAATTCAGCGGCAGGACAAGGTGATCGGATCCAGCCTTGAGGCCGCACCGATCGTGCATGTCGAAGATCAGGAAACCCGCGATCTGCTTGCGACTTTCGACGTGGATGACATGTGCATCACTTCTGGTCTGGCCGTCACAGGCGATCCGGCCCCGGCTGAGGCGTTCCGTGTGCCGGAAATCGAGGGCGTAGCTGTAGTGTTCGAAAAAGCCCAAGGCGACAAATGCCAGCGCTGCTGGAAAATCCTTCCTGATGTTGGGCTGCACGCCCATCCGGGCGTATGCGGGCGCTGTAACGAGGCGCTGAGCTGACATTCGAACGGAGCGCGAGAGAGAGATCGCTGATGCGAGGCTCTGCCTCGCGCTCCGAGGTATTTTTGGCCAGATGAAGAGGCGGATCGTCAGGATTCGGGTTGCAGGTGTGGTGAAACATCTGCAACCGTTCTCTTATGCCGATGATCGCCGTAGAAACTAAGTTTGGTTGCCTTGGTGTCGAAGAGACCAGCGGCGCCATCACGCGTCTTGTCTGGAATGGCCGTGACGAAGGTCTAGCCACCCCGGTTCTGCGAGAAGCGGCGGCGCAGTTGCGTGCCTATGACGAAGGGCGTTTGCAGCAGTTCGAACTGCCCTACCGGCTCAAGGGATCGGAATTTCAGCGTCAGGTGTGCGATGCAATGTATGCTATCCCATTTGGTGATACGCGCACCTATGGCGAGTTGGCTAACGACCTTGGCTACTCGGCGCAAGCGGTTGGGCGCGGATGCGGAGGAAATCCCATCCCCATCATTATTCCCTGTCACCGGGTTTTGGGTGCAGATGGGAAAATGGTTGGGTTTTCAGGCCACGGCGGTGTTGAGACCAAAGTGGCTCTGCTGCGTCACGAAGGTGCTGCCAGCCTGTTGATCTGATCGGTACTTATCTGTTGCAATCGGAGCGGCACGGCCCCAACCTATATCGAATAGTGAATTTGAAGGACCGAATTGAATGACCGGCCAGACAGACCCCGCCGCACGCAAGAAAGCCATCATTGACCATCTGATGTCTTTGGAAGAACAGGAATTGGCAACCGCACAGGCACATTATGATGCCTTCCTTAAGGACTCGCAGTTGGATGACCGAGAAGGGCATGACAAGGACGACATCGCTGCCTCGCGCGAGAATGCAGATCTGGCGGCCGCCTTTGATGCGCCTGTTCATGCGCATCACGCCAAGATTGACGTGATCGAGAACACCGATTTTGGCCTCACGGATACGGTGCAGCCCGGCGCCGTAATCAAGTTCAACAATCGCCGCTTCGTCGTATGTGTCTCAACGACTCGATTTGAAGTGGACGGCAAAACCTACATGGGCATTTCGACCCAAAGCCCGATCTATCTGGCTATGGTTGGCCTGCAAGAGGGTGACGTGTTTACCCATAACGGGACTGAGTTCGAGGTTCAGGAAGTCTTGTAATCCCGGGCCTTGCGCGGCGGAATGATCTGCTGCGCAATACCGGCCGAGACCAAATACAAGCTGGTGATCACCAGCCCCCAATGGGCCCAGCTTTCGGGGTGAAAGTCGACCCAGGCGGCCCAGCCTGCAAAGAATGTCCACGCAAAAGCCATAGGCAATGACAGGGTGCGCCAACGCTCGGTCCGGACTGGGTGAATGAATTTCAGCGGCAGGAACATTGCGACAGACAGCAAGGTGACCAGCAGCAGGATGACCCAGAAGTTGGGCTCCAGGGCGAAGATCACAATGACGAACATGTTCCAGCAGCCTGGAAAGCCAGAGAAGGAATTATCCTTGGTTTTCATGCGGGTATCCGCAAAGTACATCGCGCTTGCAAAGGTGATGACGATGATTGCAAACCAGCCGGTCCAACCGTCCATCAGACCCGATTTGAACAGGGCAAAGGCAGGGATGAAAACATAGGTCAGATAGTCGATGATCAGGTCCAGCAAGACTCCGTCAAACTCGGGTGCGTTCTTCTTAACGTGATAGTGCCGCGCCAGCGGGCCATCGATGCCATCGACGATGAACGAGACAACGAGCCAGAGATACATCAGGCTCCATTTCTCTTCGACTGCTGCCAACATGGCGAGCATTGCGAAAACGGCACCTGTGGCGGTGAAGAGATGAACGGAAAGCGCTTTGAATCTGAGTGTCATGGTGGTGTCATGACGGAAGCAAGGCGCAGATGCAAAGCAAAAAGGGTCTTTGCTTCAGGCTTTTGGGTGCGTGCGGTTATAGACTTCCATCAACCGGGCCGTATCGACTGCGGTATAGGTCTGCGTGGTTGAAAGCGAGGCGTGACCCAAAAGCTCTTGGATCGCGCGCAGGTCGCCGCCCGCAGACAACAGATGGGTGGCAAAGCTGTGGCGCATCGCGTGCGGGGTGGCTGTTGCGGGAAGGCCAAGTTGCGTCCGTGCCTTGGCGACCACAGCCTGAATGATTCCGGGGTTTAGCGGGCCGCCCCTGACACCTCGGAACAACGCCTTATCAGGGGATTGCGGATGTGGGCAAAGGTGAAGATAGCGATCCACCGAAGCCCGAGCGGCAGGCAAGACCGGTACGATTCTTTCCTTATCGCCCTTACCCGATATGCGCAGCGTTTCTGGCAGAGGAGCGTCCACACCGGTCAAAGACAACGCCTCGGAAATCCGCAACCCGCACCCGTAGAGGAGCGTCACAACTGCAACATCCCGTGCAGCGACCCAGTTCGATGAGGATTGTAGCTCGACCGTGTCGATCATTGCGCGCGCGGCATCTTCGGCCAGGGGTCGGGGCAGTTTCTTGGTAAATTTAGGCGCTCGGGTGGACAGCACCGAAGTAGGTTCGAACCCTTCGCGTTCGGCCAACCAGCGATAGAAGGTTTTGACGGCTGAAAGCTTGCGCGCCAGAGATCGCGCGCCGACATCAGAATTTCGCTGCTCTGCCATCCAGGCCCGCATGTCAGAAACGCTGATGCGTTCCAGCGCGGCCAGCCCTTGGCGCTCGCTGTGATGCAAGGTCATGAAGGACAGGAATTCTGTCACGTCGCCGCGATAGGCGTCGAGCGTATTTTCAGACCGCCCCGCCAGCGCCCCCAGACTGTCCAGCCAATGCTGCAGAGCATCGCGGCAGGCTGGGGAAATCAGGCTCACGACAGCCAGTGGCGCATAGAGCGTTCGAACACGCCGGCAAAGAAGGCAAGAAGATCAGTTCCAAGCTGAGGTGAGAAATGCCTCGGGTCGCGCGCGCCCATGACAATCATGCCGGGTAGGCGGCCAGTGCCAAGATCGAGTTTCAGGCAGGCCTCGGATCGTAGCTGATCGGCTTGTTTACCGTAAACTTGCGGATTGGGATGGCGGATTTCGCGCAAGGTAACCTCGCGCGGCTGACCGTTGCGGTCAGCGGTTAGATAGCTATCGATAAAGCCGGGCTCAGCCACAGTCAACACGCCGCCGAGCTGGTTCACCACCGGATCATCACGTACGACGGTTGTTTCGAGGACCAGAGTGATGTGATCGACACGCAGGATTTCGGCCACGTCATTGCCTAGCGCGCGCAGGAAATCCTCGAACACGGTGGGCTCCAACAGGCGAAGAATGGCGCGATGCACCTGATTGGTGCCCGCCAAGTTCTCATACGCCGCTGCGATGACTGAGCGATGAGTGTCCTCAAGGCGGTCAAGACGCGCCTCAAGCCGCTGCATGGCGATACCGCGCAGGTCGATAACGTTGTCACCACGCGCCTGCTCATTTGCAGCCACCAAGGCCTGCATCAGGTCTTTGTCATCCAGCACGGCGTCAGGCTCAGCCAGAATTGCGGCGCGGAGATTGTCCTTGAGTTTAGGATCGCTGCTCATGTCCCGTCCGGTCGTTTTTTTGTTTGGCGGGCTTATAACATGGGTTGCTGGATTTGCCTTGGGAAAAATGCACGCGAAAGGCGAATTTCATCGCTGCTGTGGCGGGCGCTCCCGCCTGCCCGGCGCTGATCAAAGATCAGCTTTTGCCGTTGGGCCGGGCGCGGTGCCTGATGGCACCGCGCGGCAATGCTTGGGATCAGAGGATTTTCTGACCTGTCTTGGCCCAGTCGGCCAGGAAAGTTTCAAGGCCTTTGTCGGTCAGCGGGTGGTCGGCCAGTTTTTTGATCACGCCCGGAGGTGCTGTAATCACGTCAGCCCCGATGCGGGCACTGTCGGTCACGTGGTTTACGGTGCGGATCGAGGCGGCGAGGATTTCGGTCTCGAACCCGTAATTGTCATAAACTTGGCGAATATCTGCGATCAGGTCCATGCCATCGAGGTTGATATCATCCAGACGTCCGATGAACGGCGAGATGAAGGTTGCGCCCGCTTTGGCCGCCAGAATCGCCTGATTGGTCGAGAAGCACAGGGTCACGTTGACCATCTGGCCTTCGTCGGTCAGTGTTTTACAGGTTTTCAAACCAGCCCATGTCAGCGGTACTTTGACTGCGATGTTGGGCGCGATCTTGGCCAGCTTACGGCCTTCGGCGATCATGTCTTCGGCCTCGGTGGCGACAACTTCGGCCGAGACGGGGCCGTCGACCAGATCACAGATCTCTTTGGTGACTTCCAGAATGTCGCGGCCCGATTTCAGGATCAGCGAGGGATTGGTGGTTACGCCGTCCACCATGCCCAGATCGTTCAGTTCGGCGATGGCGTCGATCTCGGCGGTGTCTACGAAGAATTTCATGAGGGCAGTCCTTTGATGGGTTGGCCTTGGTCGCGGATGGCTTTACCTCAAAGAGACCCATGCTGGAACCCCCTGCGAAGGATATACCGTGAGCGCTAACGGATTTTTCGACGAAGGAGAGCTGGTTGCGGTGCTGACCACGCAGCCGCTGGACCGGACGTTGGATTACAAAGCGCCCGAGGGCGGGTGCTTTCTTGGGGCGTTTGTCGAGGTGCCTTTGGGCCCGCGCAAAGTCTTGGGTGTGGTTTGGGGGCCGGGGCAGGGTGGTTTTGATCTGGCCAAGGCGCGATCGGTGAACCGGGTGCTTGAGGTCGCGCCGATGCGTGAAGAAATGCGGGTGTTTCTGGGGAAAGTGGCTGACTACACCCTGACGCCGATGCCTGCGATGCTGCGGCTAGCAACGCGCGCGCCGGGGTTGGGCGATCCGCCCTCGATGCGCAAGGTTTATCGTTTGGGCGGTGGTCAACCGGACCGAATGACCGACGCACGAATGCGGGTACTTGAAGTTTTGCGAGACTATGGCGGCTTGGCTTTTACGCTGAAGGAACTGGCCGAGCAAGCGGGGGTCACATCTTCGGTCATCAAGGGGTTGGTCAAACAGAACGCTGTGCGTGAAGAGGACAGCCCGCGTGATCTTCCTTATCCTCATCTTGATCCAGAATTGCCGGGAAAGGACCTGACCGAGGATCAGGCGGAGGCCGTGATGCGGCTTCAGACCGGGCAACGGACGGGAGATTATGGAACGACTCTTCTGAAGGGAGTGACGGGTTCGGGCAAGACCGAAGTTTATCTTGAGGCGGTCGCCGAGGCCCTGCGCGTAGGGCGGCAAGCACTGGTCTTGCTGCCCGAGATCGCGCTGACGGCTGAATTTCTGACCCGTGTCGAGGCGCGATTTGGTGCGCGTCCGGCGGAATGGCATTCGGGCGCGACCATGACTGAACGTCGCCGGGTTTGGCGGATGGTCGGTCAGGGTGATGCGCAACTGGTCGTTGGGGCCCGGTCAGCACTGTTTCTTCCATTTCGCGATCTTGGTCTCGTAGTTGTCGATGAAGAACACGACACCTCGTACAAGCAAGAAGATGGGGTGCATTATAGTGCGCGGGATATGGCCGTTCTGCGTTCGGCCACCTGCGGAGCGCGGGTGATTCTGGCCAGCGCGACGCCTTCACTGGAAAGCTGGGCCAATGCCGAGGCGGGTAAATACGAACGGCTGGACCTGACCTCGCGTTTTGGTGCAGCAGTCCTGCCCGAAATGAAGCCGATCGACATGCGCGCCGAGCAGATGCAGGCCGGGACTTGGATTTCCCCCTCGCTGCGGCAGGCGGTGCAACAGCGTATCGAACACGAAGAGCAGTCACTGCTGTTCATCAACCGCCGTGGCTATGCGCCCGTGACACTATGCCGGGCGTGCGGGGAGCAGATTGCCTGCGATCATTGCGACGCGCGAATGGTTGAACATCGGTTCCTCAAGCGTCTGATGTGCCATCAATGTGGTGAGACCAAGCCAATGCCAGAGGCCTGCCCATCCTGCGGGGTCGAGGGTAAACTGGCACCGGTCGGACCCGGGATTGAACGGCTGGCAGAAGAAGCCGAGGCGGCGTTCCCTGAAGCCAAAATCGCTATGCTCAGCTCTGATCTGTTTGGTTCGGCTCGTGCCCTGAAGGCCAAGATCGAAGAGATTGCCGAAGGCGATGCGGATATCGTTATCGGGACGCAACTCGTGGCCAAAGGACATAATTTTCCAAAGCTGACACTGGTTGGGGTGATCGATGCGGACCTTAGCCTGCATGGTGCTGACCTGCGCGCGGCGGAACGAACTTTTCAATTGATGCGGCAGGTAGCGGGCCGGGCAGGTCGTGCGGAAAAACCGGGGCAGGCGTTGTTGCAGACATTCCAGCCGGAACATCCGGTGATCCGGGCGATTCTATCGGGCGATGAAGAAGGGTTCTGGAAGGCTGAAGCCGCCGGGCGTCAGGCCGCCGGGGTGCCGCCTTATGGTCGAATGGCCGGGATTGTCCTGTCTGGCCCCGAGGTCGGGCCGGTCTTCGACATCGGCAACGCCATGGCGCGCAACGATGCGCCGTTGCGCGATGTTGGTGCTCAGGTATTTGGCCCTGCTCCAGCCCCGATCGCGCGCATACGCGGGCGTCACCGCGTCCGGCTGTTAGTCAAAGCCCCGAAAGGTGCGCCTATTCAGGACGCCATAGCCCGCTGGATCGCCCCGTTGAAGTTGAAAGGCGATATCCGCCTGACCGTGGATATCGATCCGCAAAGCTTCTACTGACCCCTGCATCAGTGCAGAGCCGCTGTGCGCCGGCCGCTTTCCCCTCGCCAAAAAGTACAAATGGGCGTAGAGCATCCTCATGCTGAAACCCATGCCCTTGTCTGAGGCGCAGAGTCTTCCGCTCTGGCGCCGACCTATGACGCTCTTGTTCGTGATGGCGTTGACCATGCCGATCGCGTTCAACGCGTGGAGTGCATTGCTGAACAATTTCGTCATCGAGGCGGCGAACTTCGACGGGGCGGATATCGGGCTTTTGCACACGGTACGCGAGATTCCGGGCTTCCTGGCCGTTGGCGTGATTGCGGTGATCATTTTCATCCGCGAGCAAGTACTGGCCATGATCTCATTGATGATGTTGGGCGTGGCGACGGCGGTGACGGCCTGGTTTCCCAGCCTTGGCGGGTTGCTGTTTGTGACGCTGTTCAGCTCGATCGGGTTTCACTACTATGAGACGGTGAACCAGTCACTGCAGCTGCAATGGCTGCCTAAAGACCGTGCGCCGCAGGTGCTTGGCTGGCTGGTGGCTATGGGCTCGGCTGCGACGGCTGTGGTCTATGGCTTGATCGTCCTGACATGGGACCGCTTCGACCTGTCCTATAACTTCGTGTTCATGGCGGCAGGCGGCGCGACAACTTTGCTGGCAGTGTTTTGCTTGATTGCTTACCCGCAATTCGACGCACCGACGCCGCAGACCAAGAAGCTGATCCTACGTCGCCGCTACTGGCTGTATTATGCATTACAGTTCATGGCGGGCGCGCGGCGGCAGATTTTTGTCGTGTTCGCCGGTTTCATGATGGTCGAGAAATTCGGCTTTGAAGTACACGAACTGACCAGCCTTTACCTGATCAACCTTATGATCAACATGATGGCGGCTCCGCTGCTGGGCAAGGCAGTCGCGCGGTTTGGCGAACGCCGCACTCTGATCTTTGAATATGCCGGGCTCGCCATCGTTTTCGCAGCCTATGGCGGCATCTACTGGTTTAGCTGGGGCGTGCTGCTGGCGGCGATCCTCTATGTGATCGACCATGTGCTGTTTGCTCTGGCGTTGGCTTTGAAAACTTATTTCCAGAAGATCGCCGACCCGGCGGATATTGCGCCCACTGCGGCGGTGGCATTTACCATAAATCATATCGCCGCTGTTTTCCTGCCAGCACTTTTAGGTCTGCTATGGGTCGTTTCGCCCGGCGCAGTGTTTGGTTTGGCCGCTGCAATGGCGATCATCTCGCTTCTGCTGTCATTACTGATCCCGCGTCATCCGGAACCGGGCAACGAAACCATCCTGTCGAAATACGCCCCCGCGCCCGCCGAATAAGCGACTCCGCTTGACCTTGGCGGTCGGTGCCCCTAGGCGCTGTTTCGATCGAAACAGGAGGCCCCCATGCCAACATTCACTGCTCTGACCACTTTGACCGGCAAGAAAACCGCCGAAGGATTGGGCGAGGCGATGGAACGGCTGGACCCGGAACCAACCGGCGTCGGCGTGTTCGAGGTCGAGGATGGCTCGGGCCTGTGGGAAGTCGGCGGCTATTTTACCGAAACCCCGGATGAAACCGCGCTGGCGGTTCTGGCCGCCGCGTTCGTGGCCAAGCCCTTTGTGGTCTCGGAACTGCCCGAAACGGATTGGGTCGCCCATGTCCGCCGCGAACTAGCCCCGGTCGAGGCCGGTCGGTTTTTTGTCTATGGAAGCCATGATGCCGACAAACTGCCCGAGGGCCGCATTCCGCTGCTGATCGAAGCTGCGATGGCCTTTGGCACGGGGCACCATGGGACAACGCTTGGTTGCCTCAAGGCTTTGGACCATCTTCTGGATGTTGGGTTCACGGCCAGTAAGGTTGCCGATATCGGCTGTGGCACCGCCGTATTGGCGATGGCCGCAGCGCGGGTCTGGGAGGGCCAGATTGTCGCCAGCGACATTGATGAGGTTGCCGTCGACGTGGCCGAGGCCAACCTTCGGGCGAACGGTATGGCGGGTGCGGTTAAATGCGTTGAAGCGGCAGGTTTCGATCACCCGGATCTGAAGGCGCATGCGCCTTACGATCTGATATTCGCCAATATCCTAAAAGGTCCGCTCGTGGCCCTTTCGCCTGAAATTTCGGCGAACCTGCGGGGGGGTGGACAAGCGATTCTATCGGGAATCCTCAATGAACAGGCCGATGACGTGATCTCGGTTTATCTCCAAAACGGCTTCAATCTGGTTCGCCAGGATCGAATTGGTGAGTGGGCGACGCTAATCTTAAGCAAACAGGGCTGAATTTAGGCCATTTACGGGAGTTTTGTGGATTTTTGCCACGTTTTTGTCGCATTCTCTAATTACCGTCTTTCAATGCACTCGGGGGGCGGTTATCGGAGGCTGCCATGACAGGAAAACAACTCGAATTCGATCAACGCATCTCGCGTTTGAACAAAAAGCATCAGAAACTCAGCCGCGGCTATCGTGCCACGTTGCGCTCAGACGGGCTGGTGGTGATGAAACCACAGCGTATGCGTTCAGCAGTTTCAGCGAGGGTTTTGTTGCTGTGTCTGATTGGCTTCTTTGCATTCAAGGCCTTTTTACTGTCCCATCTTGGCCCGACTGCGTACGAAACGCGTGTTGAAAGCCTGAATCAGGGCACGCCGGTTGAGAAAGCTGGCGCCTGGATCATGCAGGCCGATCCGGTGACCGCGTTTTTCTCGAGCCAACTGAACAAGGTATGGTTCTAATCGGATATCTTGCACCCTCCTAATAAAAACACCGCATGCCTCACGGCGTGCGGTGTTTCTGTTTGCCCCACAGGGAGGAGGAAGGGGCGTATGCGGTAGTCCGTTATCTCAGTAACGGCGGCCTTCGGCGACAACGTCGATGTCGCCGCGGCATAGTCCGATATCGTCCAGTTCGCGGTCAGAAAGACCGTTCAGCGCGTTACGGGTTGCGCGGGCGTCATTCCATTCAACAACGGCGTTTACAACCGATGCAAAAAGTGCGCCGATACGGCCGACGAGGCCGAATGAGCCAGTGGTGGTGCGGGTGGTATCCAGTGCAGCCATATCCTGTTTCCTTCTGGTTTGTGTTAAACTCTGATCTTGCGATCTGAGCGGCATCTAGTGATGAGTTTCGCCGTGCGCAAGCTCAGAAATTGCATGTGTCCTATGCATTTTTTGCAACGCTCGAAATTGATGAAAACCCCTTAAATCATTGGTTAAAGTTCGATCGGAAAAGCGTCGAAAACGAACCTAACCCGGTCGCAAACAGGCCGCGAGGAACCAGAGGCGACATGGATGTCGGTTTTGGACCCTGAGTTGATTTCCTTGGAAAATGTTCACGCTTCGTGCTAGTCGATGAAAAAAGATCACACAAACCCGAGCAGGCCGAGACAAAACATGCGAATTCTGGGCATTGATCCAGGGCTTAGAACCTTGGGATGGGGCGTCATCGAATCGCATGGCAGCCGCCTGAGCCACGTTGCGAATGGATTGTGCAAATCCGATGGTGATGATCTGGGGGAAAGGCTGCTGTCGCTACACAATCAAATCGTCGAAGTCATCGCCGAGCACAATCCAGATCAGGCGGCAATTGAACAGACCTTCGTCAACAAAGATGGGGCCGGTACACTGAAACTGGGTCAGGCGCGTGGTGTTGCGCTTCTGACGCTTGCGCAGGCGGGTTTGCCGGTTGGCGAGTACGCCCCCAACCGCGTCAAGAAAACTGTGGTGGGCGTCGGCCACGCCGAAAAAGAGCAGGTTCTGCATATGGTCAAACTCCAACTGCCCGGTTGTTCCCCCAAAGGGGCGGATGCTGCGGATGCATTGGCGATTGCCATCTGCCATTCTTACTATGGCGCCGCACCGCAGGCACGGATGAAAGAGGTACGCGCATGATCGGCAAGCTCACTGGACGGCTGGATTACCGCGCGGCGGATCACGTTCTGATCGACGTGCGGGGGGTCGGCTATATCGTCTATTGCTCGGACCGGACCATGGCGGCCCTGCCGGGGGTGGGTGAGGCAATGTCAATCTACACCGATATGGTCGTGCGCGAAGACCTGATGCAGCTTTATGGTTTTCTGTCCTTGGTCGAGAAGGAATGGCACCGTCTGCTGTGCTCGGTTCAGGGTGTGGGTGCGAAGGTATCGCTGGCCATTCTTAGTGCGCTGGGGCCCGATGGTGTCAGCCGCGCGATTGCCTTGGGCGACTGGGGGGCCGTGAAGGCCGCAAAGGGTGTCGGCCCCAAGACCGCACAACGGATCGTTCTTGACCTCAAGGACAAGGCCCCGGGTGTGATGGCGATGGGCGGCACGGTGACCGAAGCGATGGATGGCCCGGCACTTGAAGTGGTTGAGACGACCAAGCCTGCGCCTGTTCCGAAACGGGTGGCCAAACCGGCCTCGGGCGCTGCCGCTGCTTCTGCGGATGCGCTGTCGGCGTTGGGCAATCTGGGCTATGGACCGTCCGAGGCGGCATCGGCCGTGGCCGAGGCAGCGGCTAATATGCCAGATGCGGGCGAGGCCGATCTGATACGCGCCGCGCTGAAGCTACTGGCCCCCAAGGGCTGAGTGAAAGGGTAACTGAATGGTAGACGCTGATCCCGCCCTGCGACCCGAACCGATGCCCGAGGACAATGACCGCGCCCTGCGCCCGCAGGGGCTGGATGAATTCATTGGTCAGGCCGAGGCGCGGGCCAACCTACGCATCTTCATCCAGTCGGCCCGCCAACGCGGTGAGGCGATGGATCACACGCTGTTCCATGGTCCACCTGGATTGGGTAAGACCACGCTTGCGCAGATCATGGCGCGCGAGTTGGGAGTGAATTTCCGCATGACCTCGGGGCCGGTTCTGGCCAAGGCGGGGGATTTGGCGGCGATTCTGACCAATCTGGAATCGCGGGATGTCTTGTTCATCGACGAGATTCACCGTCTGAACCCGGCGGTCGAAGAGGTGTTGTACCCCGCGATGGAGGATTTCGAGCTGGATCTTGTCATTGGTGAAGGTCCGGCGGCGCGGACTGTACGGATCGAGCTGCAGCCATTTACGCTGGTCGGGGCGACAACGCGGATGGGGTTGCTGACCACGCCGTTGCGCGATCGGTTTGGCATCCCGACCCGGCTGCAGTTCTATACGGTCGACGAGTTGCACGAGATCGTCACCCGCAATGCCCGCAAACTGGGCGCACCTGCGGATGACGAAGGCGCGCGTGAGATCGCGCGCAGGTCTCGTGGAACGCCACGGATCGCCGGTCGTCTGCTCAGACGCGTAGTGGATTTTGCCATTGTTGAAGGCGATGGGCGGATTACGCGCGACTTGGCGGATGGGTCACTGACCCGGCTGGGGGTCGATAACCTTGGTCTGGACGGGGCCGACCGTCGGTATTTGAAGCTGATTGCCGAGAACTATGCGGGCGGGCCAGTGGGGATTGAAACACTCTCGGCGGCGTTGTCTGAAAGCCGGGATTCGCTGGAAGAGGTGATCGAGCCTTATCTCCTGCAGCAAGGCCTGATCCAGCGCACTCCGCGCGGACGGATGCTGGCGCAAAAGGCATGGACGCATCTGGGGATGGCTGCACCCAAAGGACAGAGCGATCTGTTTGGTTGAAGTGGGGCGCATTAGATTTTAAGCCTCAGGCAGTCGTATCTAAATCGAGAAGAAGGACTGGGGCGTGACACCCGATGAGATTGAGGCGCTGTTCACACGCGATAGCGGTGAGTTTCTGTTTGCGCGCTGGGGCAGACCCATCGTGCCCATCGTGTTTGGTGTCGAGGATGAAACGCTGTCGACCGTAAAAGGTGCGTTCGAGGCGGTTGTCACTCTGGCAAATCACAAGATGGCCGAGACGGATCCCGAACTGGGTGCCAATTGCATGGTGTTCTTCTTCCGTGAGTGGCAGGAATTGTTGGACGTGCCCGATCTGGATCGCCTGATCCCGGATCTGGCCCCACTGGTCGACCGGCTGGTGGCTGCCGATGCCAATCAGTATCGCATTTTCCGGTTCGAAGAAGACGGCGCCATCCGCGCGGCATTTGTGTTTTTGCGCATGGACAAAGAGCTGTCGAAAGTGCCGGCAGAAACGCTCGCGCTAAACCAGGTCGTGCAAACGATCCTGCTTTGGTCCGACACAGCTTTTCGCAGCGTCTCACCTCTGGCGATTGCTGGTGACGCGACGATCTTGCGGCCTGATATTGCGGCCTTGATCCGCGCCACCTACGATCCTGTTCTGCCCGGTGCCGCGCAGGATCCCTCTCATGCGCTGCGCTTGTTCGCCAGATTGGAGCCGTCGCAATGAAGCATCACTACCCGGTCCGTGTTTATTACGAAGACACCGACATGGGAGGCGTGGTCTATCACGCAAATTATCTGAGATTCATCGAACGCGCCCGGTCGGACTGGGTGCGTAAACTGGGTAATGATCAGAACGCAATGCGGGACGCAGGCATTGTCTGGGTCGTGCGGCGGATCGAGGCGGATTATCTCGCCGCCGCTAGGTTTGAAGACGAGCTGATGGTCGAGACCGAGATGGTTTCGCTATCGGGCGCTCGGTTGACAATGTCGCAATTGGTCAAGCGTGGCGAGACCGAGATTTTCCGCGCCGAGGTAACGGCTGTCTGCATGAATGCGCAAGGTAAGCCCGTTCGTCTTCCGGCAGAGATTCGCGCATTGATGTAACATTTTCAGCCTCCGGGGTGGTTCTGTTGGCTTTTCATCTCCATCTGCGTTAGCGTTTGGCAAAACAAGGCCAAATGGCCATCAGGCAAAACAAAGAGCAGGTTCATGGAAGCTGAAACGCTGGCGCTGGCGCAGGAGATCGATTTCTCCATGTGGGGGCTGTATGCCCGCGCGACCTTTATCGTCAAACTGGTGATGTTGATGCTGATCGGTGCATCCATCTGGTCCTGGGGCATTATCATTCAGAAACTGATCAACTACCGAGCCGCGCGGCGCGAGGCGCAGGTATTCGATGAAAGCTTCTGGTCTGGCAATCCGCTGGATGAGCTGTTCGAGCAGATCGGAACCCAGCCCGATGGCAGTTCCGAGAAGATTTTCGCGGCGGGGATGATCGAGTGGCGACGCTCGCACCGCACCGATGGCGGCTTGATCGCAGGGGCGACGGCGCGGATCGATCGCTCGATGGACGTGGCGATCGCGAAAGAGGCTGAGGGGCTGCAAAAAGGGTTGCCCATTCTGGCCACTGTCGGATCGACAGCGCCGTTTATCGGCCTGTTTGGCACCGTTTGGGGCATCATGAATGCCTTTATCGAGATTGCCGAGCAGCAGAACACAAACCTCGCCGTTGTGGCCCCGGGTATTGCCGAGGCGTTGCTGGCCACCGGTCTTGGCTTGCTGGCCGCGATCCCGGCGGTGATATTCTATAATAAACTCAGCGCAGACAGTGACCGCATCGTCGGCGGCTACGAGGCCTTTGCCGATGAATTCGCCACTATCCTGTCGCGTCAGTTGGATAGCTGACGATGGGTGCGGCAGTTCAGCAAGGCTCGGGCGGGAACGGACGCAGGCGCGGACGGCGGCGCGGGCGCGCCCAACCGATGGCCGAGATCAACGTAACGCCCTTTGTTGATGTCATGCTGGTGTTGCTGATCATCTTTATGGTGGCGGCCCCATTGTTGACCGTCGGCGTACCTGTCGATCTGCCCAAGACTGCCGCAAGTGCCTTACCCGGTGACAACGAAGAGCCGCTGACTGTGACCCTGACCGCAGATGGGCGCGTGCAGATCCAGACCACGGATGTGCTGCGCGAAGAACTGATCGGTAAGCTGCGCGCGATCGCAGCTGAGCGCAGCAGCGACCGTGTGTTCTTGCGTGCTGACGGCGCGATTCCCTACGCGCAAGTGATGCAGGTCATGGGCGCTTTGAACGCGGGTGGGTTTTCCAACGTAGGCCTTGTGACCGATACCGGCGGGCCAACGCTGGACGAAGGGTGAGAGTGAGGCTGCGCGGTGGATACCGGCACCAAGATTTCGGCAATTGCGCATGTCAGTCTGATTGGCTGGGCGCTGATCGGCGGGACCTTCCGGTCCGAGCCGCTGCCGATGGCTGTACAGGATGTCTCGGTGATCTCGGCTGAGCAGTTTGCGGCCATGACCGCGCAACGCGAGGCACCCGAGGTGCCGACTGACCCGGCTGAACTGCAACAGCCTGCAGAACCTGATGAGATCGAAATACTGGACCCGACGCCGGAAGATACGCCCGAACCTGAGCAGGTTGCTCAACCCGAACCGGATCCGGAACCGGAACCAGAACCAGAAACAGTGGAAATCCCACCTGAACCCGAACTGATAGAACAGCCTCCAACGCTTGAAGAGCCCGAGCCTGAGCTGGCGGCGCTTCCTGCGCCTCCAGGCCCAGAGGCAGAACCAAGCCCAGCGGATAAGATCGCGCCCGAGCAGATTGCTCCTCCTCCGCCCGAGGCCAAGCCGGATGAAATTGAAACCCCTCCGGTTTCGCTGGATGAAGGGGCGGAAATCCAACAAGAACAGCAGGATCAAACGGCACCAGAAGAGGCCGCTCCCGAGATCGTGACCGAGGCGGAAGAAGTCGAAGATCCGGCCCCGCGAACTTCTCCTCGTCCGCGCGTGCGCCCGAACCGGCCGGCACCCCAGCCAGAGCCCGAGGTTGCAGAAACGCCCGAGCCCGCGCCGACTGAGCCTGCGCAAAACGAGCAAGCGATCAATGACGCCCTGGCCGAAGCATTGGGCAATGGCACCGAACCTTCGGGCCCACCACTGACTAGCGGTGAAAAAGACGCGATGCGGGTTGCGGTGTCGCGGTGTTGGAATGTCGGGTCCCTGTCGACGGATGCGCTGGAAACTGTGGTTGTTGTCGGGTTTTCGTTAACCAGAGATGGCAAAGTGGTTGGCGGCAGTTTGCAGCTACTCGACAGTACAGGCGGCTCGGCCGCATCAGCAAAACAAGCCTACGAAGCTGCGCGCCGCGCAATTTTGCGCTGTGGGTCTAAAGGATATGACCTACCTGCTGACAAATACGATCAATGGCAGGATATTGAGATTACATTCAATCCCGAGAGGATGCGGATCAAATGATGAAACTTCTGACCAGCCTCTTAATTGGCCTGACCCTTCTTTCGACCTCGGCCTACGCCCAAAGTGGCCCGCTGCGTCTGGAAATCGATGAAGGGATCATCGAACCAATGCCGTTTGCCGTGCCAAGCTTTGTGCCTGACGGTCCCTCGGCGGCACAATATGCACAAGATATCTCGCGGGTGGTCGTGTCTGACCTGACCGGAACGGGCCTGTTTCGTGAAATCTCGTCGGATGCATATATCAGCCGCGTCAGCAGTTTCGATGCGCCGGTACAGTTCGCTGATTGGAAGGCGATCAACGCTCAAGCACTGGTGACAGGGGCGGTCAACGTGTCGGGCAAGCGCCTGACGGTTCGGTTCCGGGTCTGGGATGTCTTCTCGGGACAGGAACTCGGCAACGGGTTGCAGTTTGCAGGAACAACCGACGGTTGGAGGCGCATGGCGCATAAGGTCGCGGATCAGGTTTATACCCGGATCACGGGAGAGGGCGCCTATTTCGACAGCCGTGTCGCGTTTGTGTCGGAGAGCGGCCCAAAGGATCAACGGCGCAAACGGTTGGCCATAATGGATTACGACGGCGCTAATGTGCAGTATCTGACCGACAGCGCAGCGATTGTTCTGGCGCCTCGGTTCTCACCGGCGGGCGACCAGTTGCTCTATACCAGCTACGAGACCGGTCAGCCGCGTATTTACGTTCTGGATGTCGGCCGCGTGAAGCGGCAAGAGTTGAAAACGCAGGAAGGCACCATGAGTTTCTCACCGCGCTTCTCTCCGGATGGTCGTTCAATTGTTTACTCGTTGACCCAAGGCGGAAACACGGATTTGTGGAAAATGGATCTGGCCTCGGGCCAGAGCGTGCGGCTGACCAACACGCCGGCAATTGAAACTGCCCCCAGCTATGCGCCGGATGGCAGCCGGATTGTGTTCGAAAGCGACCGATCCGGCACCCCGCAGCTTTACATCATGCCCGCCAACGGAGGCGAGGCAACGCGGATCAGTTTTGGGCAAGGCCGCTATGGCACGCCGGTCTGGTCTCCGCGTGGTGACTTGATTGCCTTTACCAAGCAGAACAAAGGTCGCTTCCACATCGGTGTTATGCGCACGGATGGCAGCGAAGAGCGCCTTTTGACCGCCTCGTTCCTGGACGAAGGTCCCACATGGTCGCCAAACGGGCGGGTCATCATGTTCACCCGCGAAACGCAGGGGGCAAGCGGTCGATCGACGCTTTACTCTGTGGATATTTCGGGCCGTAACTTGCGTCCTGTTAGAACGCCGGATGGCGGTAGCGACCCGTCTTGGGGGCCACTGCAGAATTGATCGGAACTGACAGCAGGTAAAGTTCACAACAAACCCGCAATGTGATAGAAGCGCGGCAATAAACAACGAAACACGAGGCACTTGAGATGAAACTGTTGAGCAAAGTCGCGGCAATTGGGGCGCTGACCCTGATTGCGGCCTGTTCCAATAATGATCCGTCGGCTCTTGGTGGCGGCGCTGGTGGCAGCGGCGCGCTGGTTCCGGGCTCACCCAGTGATCCGCGCTCACCGGCTTATTTCCAGCAGACAGTTGGTGACCGGGTTCTGTTCGCGGTCGATCAGTCCACGCTCAGCCCGCAGGCGCAGACGATTCTGCAAGGGCAGGCCGATTGGCTGCTCGCCAATCCGGATTTTGTCGCCAATATCGAAGGCCATGCGGACGAGCAGGGCACGCGCGAATACAACCTTGCGCTTGGAGCTCGTCGGGCCAATGCGGCGCGGGAGTATCTGATCTCACGCGGGGTGGCAGGCAACCGGTTGACCACCGTCAGCTATGGCAAGGAACGCCCGATCGAAATTTGCAGCACCGAGGATTGCTATTCGAAAAACCGCCGCGCGGTGACGGTGCTGACCGGTTCAACCTTGGGGTAAGATGATGCGAATTGCAGGTTTGGTTCTGGCGGCGGTCGTGACCGTCGCTGGTATGGCACAGGCACAGGATCAGCAGACGCTGGCGGATATCCGTCAGGAATTAACCGTGCTGCATGTGGAAATTCAGCGTCTCAAGCGCGAGTTTTCAACCACTGGGTCCCCCGCGCCAAACCTGTCTGGCAGTTCCGTGCTTGAGCGCGTTGATGCGATCGAGGCAGAATTGCAGCGCCTGACACGCCAGACCGAGCAGTTGAACCAAAGGGTGCAGAATGTCGTGACCGATGGCACCAACCGTATCGGTGATTTGGAGTTTCGTCTGGTTGAACTTGAAGGCGGTGATCTGAGCGCGTTGGGTGAAACCTCAACGCTGGGTGGTGAGACATCGACCGATGTGGCTGTGGCACCCACCCCCAACCCTACGCAACCCACGGTCACTGATCAGGGTGAGCTTGCAGTCGGTGAACAAGCGGATTTTGATGCCGCTTCGCAGGCCCTGGTGGATGGAGATTTCCAGACCGCGGCCGATCTGTTTGCGCAATTCGACCAGTCCTATCCGGGCAGCCCGCTGGCGAGCCAAGCCAACCTGCGGCGCGGGCAGGCGCTGAAAGGGGTGGGCGATACACGCGAAGCGGCGCGCGCCTTTCTGGCCAGCTTCACGGGCGACTCCGAAGGGCCTCTGGCACCCGAGGCGTTGTTTGAGTTGGGCGCAGCGCTTGGACAGCTGGGCCAAACCGATCAGGCTTGCATCACTCTCGGCGAAGTTGGCGTTCGGTTTCCGGCATCGGCACCAGCTGCTTCGGCCACACAGGAAATGGCAACGCTGGGCTGTTCTTGACCTCTGACGCCGATACGCTTCGGGCCAATTTGCGGGCAGGTCTGCCCGATCCACTGCCGCGCCGTCTGGGGGTGGCGGTATCAGGGGGCAGTGATTCGACTGCCCTGTTGCGATTACTTGTTGATATCGCGCGACAAGAGCAGATCGAGCTGTTTGCGGCGACCGTTGATCACGGCCTGCGAGCTGAATCTGCGTCAGAGGCCTTGGCTGTCGCAACCCTGGCGCAGCGCTTAGGCATTCCTCATGAAACGCTGAAATGGCAGGGGTGGGATGGATCCGGAAATCTGCAGGATCAGGCGCGGCGTGCGAGATACCGGTTGCTGGTCGCGTGGGCCGAATCGAAGGGCCTAGAGGCAGTTGCGCTGGGCCACACGGAGGATGATCAGGCTGAAACGGTACTGATGCGGCTGGCCCGTGCTTCGGGCGTTTCGGGGCTTTCGGCCATGGCTCTATCGCGAAAAGAAGGTCTGGTCACATTGCTGCGCCCATTGCTGTCCACGACACGCTCCGATCTTCGGGAATATCTGACTGCGCAAGGTATTTCGTGGATTGATGATCCGTCGAATCAGGACCCTCGTTTTGACCGGATCAAAGCCCGCCAGGCACTTTCCGGATTAAATCAAATCGGGATCACGGCAGAGTCATTATCACGGGTCGCTGAAAATATGGCGCAAGCGCGTGAAGCATTGGCGCAATACGCGCAAGAATCCGCTTTCCGGTGCATGACGGTGACGGATGGCGATCTTTGCATTGATCGCGAAGGTTTCGAAACTCTGCCCGAAGAAATCCGTCGTCGGCTTGTGACCGCGTCTGTTTCATGGATCGCAGGGGGAGAGTATCCGCCACGACACAAAGCGGTGGATCAAGTGTTGGATTCGATATCGTCTGCTCAGACGGCCACCCTTAGGGGCTGTATTTTTACCCCGGAAGGCAAAAAAACTTGGATTTGCAGAGAGCTAAACGCCGTCAGCAATCAGCACGCGCGCCCCTCAGAACCTTGGGACAGGCGTTGGATTATGTCCGGGCCAAAAACTGAAGTTGCGGAAATCCGGGCGCTTGGTGAGGATGGTATATTGCAGCTGGAAAACTGGCGCTCTGTGGGCAAACCTCGCGCTGCAGTGTTGTCGACGCCCTCGGTTTGGGCCGAAGGCACTCTATTGGCTGCACCCCTGGTCGGTTTTGCAAACGAATGGCGCGCCGAACTGCTTCCAGAAAGGTCCGACTTCGATGCGGTGATTTTATCTCATTGAACCTGCCACAATCCTCTCTATTTTAAGGAACAACCCCGGCAGGTCCCCACCTGCCGAAACCTTTCGGGAGATTTTCCTTGGGCAACGCTCGCAACATCGCCTTCTGGGTCGTTCTGTTTCTGCTGATCCTGGCACTGTTCAACCTATTCAGTGGACCCAGCGGGTCGCTTCAGAACAATGAACGCACCTATTCCGAATTCGTCAGCGCCGTGGACGCCGGAGACGTCACCAGCGTCACGCTGGATGGCGAACAGATCCGCTATCGCACGAATGAGAATCAGGACTTTGTCACCATCAAACCCACCGATGCCGAGGTGACGAAGCTGCTGATCGACAAGAACATCCCCGTACGTGCTGAAAAACAGCAGCAATCGGGTTTCCAGTCGTTCCTGATCACGCTGCTGCCTTTCCTGCTGCTGATCGGTGTCTGGGTCTATTTTATGAACCGGATGCAGGGTGGCGGCAAAGGTGGTGCGATGGGTTTTGGCAAGTCCAAGGCCAAGATGCTGACCGAAAAGCATGGCCGGGTGACGTTCGACGACGTTGCGGGCATCGACGAGGCCAAGGAAGAGCTGGAAGAGATCGTGGAATTCCTGCGCAACCCGCAGAAATTTTCGCGTTTGGGCGGTAAGATTCCCAAAGGCGCGCTGCTTGTGGGCCCTCCGGGCACTGGTAAGACGCTGCTTGCCCGTGCGATTGCGGGCGAGGCAGGTGTGCCGTTCTTTACGATCTCGGGTTCCGATTTCGTTGAAATGTTCGTTGGTGTTGGTGCATCGCGTGTGCGTGACATGTTCGAGCAAGCCAAGAAGAACGCGCCTTGTATCGTCTTCATCGATGAAATTGACGCCGTGGGGCGCCATCGTGGTGCTGGCTATGGCGGCGGAAACGACGAACGCGAACAGACCCTCAACCAGCTGCTGGTTGAGATGGACGGTTTCGAGGCCAATGAAGGCGTGATCATTCTGGCTGCCACCAACCGGAAGGACGTTCTGGACCCCGCGCTGCTGCGTCCGGGCCGGTTTGACCGTAACGTGACCGTCGGCAACCCCGACATCAAAGGCCGTGAAAAAATTCTGGGCGTTCACGCGCGCAAGACGCCTCTGGGTCCCGATGTCGATCTGCGCATCATCGCGCGCGGCACGCCGGGCTTTTCGGGTGCTGATCTGGCGAACCTCGTGAACGAGGCCGCATTGATGGCCGCCCGCGTCGGTCGTCGCTTTGTCACCATGGAGGACTTTGAGAACGCCAAAGACAAGGTGATGATGGGGGCTGAGCGCCGTTCGATGGTGCTGACGCAGGACCAGAAGGAAAAAACCGCCTATCACGAGGCCGGCCATGCCGTTGTGGGTCTGGAACTGCCGCTGTGCGATCCGGTCTATAAAGCGACCATCATTCCGCGCGGTGGAGCGCTGGGTATGGTTGTGTCGCTGCCCGAAATGGATCGTCTGAACTATCATCGCGATGAGTGTGAGCAGAAGCTGGCCATGACCATGGCCGGTAAAGCCGCTGAAGTGATCAAGTATGGTGAGGACCACGTCTCGAATGGCCCTGCGGGCGATATCATGCAGGCCAGCCAGTTGGCGCGCGCCATGGTGATGCGCTGGGGCATGTCCGACAAGGTCGGCAACATCGACTATGCCGAGGCGCATGAAGGCTATCAGGGCAACACCGCCGGGTTCTCGGTATCGGCCCATACCAAAGAGCTGATCGAAGAAGAGGTAAAGCGCCTGATCCAGCAAGGCTATGAACGCGCGCACAAGATCCTGACCGACAAGAACGAGGAATGGGAGCGACTGGCGCAAGGCCTGCTTGAGTATGAGACCCTGACCGGCGAGGAGATCAAGCGCGTCATGAATGGCGAACCGCCCACCGAAAGCGATGATGAGGGTGACAGCCCCGATGAGGGCAACGCCCCCAGCGTAACTGCCATCCCGAAGACCAAGTCCAAGAAATCGCCGCCAGATGGCGGTATGGAACCAGAACCCACCGCATAATTGCAAAACCCGGAGCCAGCCTCCGGGTTTTCTCTTTTCATCAGGGCGTTGCCGGGCATTATGCCTACAAACCTGCAGATGAATGGGGGCATCTCATGCCGTTCTTATGTGAAACTGAATATTCGGCCGAGGTGGTATGGCTGGGCCATGTGCCAGCAGGCCAGTCTTTGCGGGCCAAGCCTGTCAATGTTTTGGACCTGAGCTTCGATGGCGTTCAGGGGGAACGGCATCAGGGGCTCAATAGGGCGTCCTGTGTTCGGGTAGCGAATCTCTATCCAAAGGGCACCGAGATCCGGAATGTGCGGCAACTGTCCGTGCTGTCGGCAGAGGAATTGGGTGATATTGCGGCTGAGATGGAGTTGGCAACGCTTGATCCGTCTTACCTTGGGGCTTCGATTGTCCTGAAGGGCATTCCCGATTTCTCTCATATCCCTCCATCTTCGCGGTTGCAGGCCGAGAGCGGTTTAACGATCACTGTGGACATGGAAAACGCCCCCTGCGTTCTTCCGGGCCGTGAGATCGAGGCGGATCACACCGGTTACGGGGCGGCATTCAAACCTGCGGCCAAAGGGCGACGCGGGATAACGGCTTGGGTCGAACGCCCGGGGGCTCTGAAACGCGGCGACAAGATGCAATTGTTTGTGCCGGATCAGCCCCTTTGGAACCCATAGGTTCAATCCGTTTCCGATTTGCGCATTACGATTTCTCGCAACGCCGTTTCGCGGCATGAAAATGTCGGAATCCTTAGCCATCAGAGTTGTGTACGTCAGTATATGTTGCGCAGCGCCGACGCCCGTGCGTCGGTTTTGCACGGAATTCAATCAGGGACCCTGCCCAATGAGCTACAAATCCGACATTGAGATTGCCCGCGAGGCGAACAAAAAGCCGATTCAGGAAATCGGCGCGAAGCTGGGTATCTCCAGCGATGATCTGCTGCCTTACGGCCATGACAAGGCCAAAGTCAGCCAGGACTTCATCAACTCGGTACAGGACCGCGAAGACGGCAAACTGATCCTGGTGACCGCGATCAACCCAACCCCCGCAGGTGAAGGCAAGACCACCACCACCGTAGGTCTGGGCGACGGCTTGAACCGCATCGGCAAGAACGCGATGATCTGTATCCGCGAAGCTTCGCTTGGCCCGAACTTCGGCATGAAGGGCGGCGCCGCAGGTGGCGGTTACGCGCAGGTTGTTCCGATGGAAGAAATGAACCTGCACTTCACAGGTGACTTCCACGCCATCACCTCGGCCCACTCGCTGCTGTCGGCGATGATCGACAACCATATCTATTGGGGTAACGAGCAGGAAATCGACACACGCCGCGTTGCATGGCGCCGCGTCGTCGACATGAATGACCGTGCTCTGCGTCAGATCACGGCGTCTCTGGGCGGCGTGTCGAATGGTTTCCCGCGTGAAGCAGGCTTTGACATCACCGTGGCGTCCGAAGTCATGGCGATCCTCTGCTTGGCAAACGACTTGAAAGATCTGGAGAAGCGTCTGGGCGACATCATTGTTGCTTACCGCCGCGACAAGACCCCGGTTTACTGCCGCGATATCAAGGCAGAAGGTGCAATGACCGTTCTGTTGAAAGACGCGATGCAGCCGAACCTGGTGCAGACGCTGGAAAACAACCCGGCTTTCGTCCACGGCGGCCCGTTTGCAAACATCGCGCACGGCTGTAACTCGGTTATCGCAACCAAAACCGCTCTGAAAGTGGCCGACTATGTTGTCACCGAAGCGGGATTTGGTGCTGACCTCGGTGCCGAGAAGTTCATGAACATTAAGTGCCGCAAGGCGGGTATTGCTCCGTCGGCAGTGGTACTGGTTGCCACCGTGCGCGCGATGAAAATGAATGGCGGTGTGGCCAAGGCTGACTTGGGTGCGGAAAACGTTGACGCTGTGAAATCAGGTTGCGCCAACCTGGGTCGCCACATCGAAAACGTCAAATCCTTCGGTGTTCCGGTTGTCGTCGCGATCAACCACTTCGTCACCGACACCGATGACGAAGTTCAGGCGGTCAAGGACTACTGCGGCGAGCATGGTGTTGAGGCGATCCTGTCGCGTCACTGGGAACTGGGTTCGGATGGCTCTGCGCCTCTGGCCGAAAAAGTTGTCGAAATCGTCGAAAACGGCGCCGCGAACTTCTCACCGATCTACCCAGACGACATGCCGCTGTTCGAGAAGATCGAAACTATCGCCAAGCGTATCTATCGCGCCGACGAAGTTCTGGCCGACAACAAGATCCGCAACCAACTGCGCGAATGGGAAGAAGCGGGCTATGGCAACCTGCCGGTCTGCATGGCGAAAACACAGTATTCGTTCTCGACCGACCCAACCCTGCGTGGCGCGCCCACCGGCCATTCGGTTCCGGTGCGTGAGGTGCGCCTGAGCGCCGGTGCTGGTTTCATCGTCGTTGTCTGTGGTGAGATCATGACCATGCCCGGTCTGCCGCGCAAACCGGCAGCCGAAACCATCTGCCTTAACGACGCAGGTGAGATCGAGGGCTTGTTCTAAGCGCTCAAATAAGACATCTCGTGGTCCGGGGATATCCCCGGGCCGCAGGAGACCAAAATGCCCACTCTGATACCTCCGCAAGACTGTCATTCGATGCAGGAATTGCGGCCTCAGATCGACAAGCTGGACCGCCAATTGATTGGATTGCTGGTAACGCGCGCAACCTATATCGACCGCGCGTCGCAGCTGAAACCCGGCGAGGGCCTGCCCGCCCGCATCCCGGAACGTGTCGAAGATGTGGTGCAGCGCGTCCGCAAGAGCTCGGATGAGTTGGGTATGGACCCCGATCTTGCCGAAAAGCTCTGGCGTATACTGATTGATTGGTCGATTGCCCGCGAAGAACGCGTGCTCGGCCCAGACTGAAGAAACGGGCGCCTAGTGCGCCCGATCCGTTTTGTGAAAGAAGGGATCAAAGAATGGTAGCGCAGGTTATCGACGGAAAGGCCTTTGCCGCCAAAGTGCGCGCACAGGTGGCTGACCAGGTTGCAAAGCTGAAAGAAGAGAACGGCATCACCCCCGGTCTGGCGGTGGTTCTGGTAGGTGAAGACCCGGCCAGTCAGGTCTATGTCCGTTCTAAGGGCAAGATGACCGTCGAGGTCGGCATGAACTCGTACGAGCACAAGCTGGATGTGGACACGTCCGAGGCGGACCTGCTGGCGCTGATTGACAAACTGAACAATGACCCTGCGGTGCACGGCATTCTGGTGCAACTGCCGCTGCCCAAGCATCTGAACGAAGATCTGGTGATCAACTCGATCGATCCGGCAAAGGATGTGGACGGGTTCCACATCTCGAATGTGGGCCTGCTGGGAACAGGTCAGAAGTCAATGGTGCCGTGCACTCCGCTGGGCTGTCTGATGATGTTGCGCGATCACCACGGCTCTTTGTCCGGCATGGATGCTGTAGTGATCGGTCGGTCGAACATCGTGGGTAAGCCGATGGCGCAGTTGCTTCTGGGCGACAGTTGCACCGTGACCATCGCGCATAGCCGCACCAAAGACCTTCCCGATGTTGTGCGCCGTGCTGATATTGTGGTCGCCGCAGTTGGTCGCCCCGAGATGGTTCCGGGTGACTGGATCAAGGAAGGCGCAACCGTGATCGATGTCGGCATCAACCGGATCGAACGCGACGGCAAGAACAAGCTGGTTGGCGACGTTGACTACGCAACTGCGGCAGAACGCGCTGGTGCGATTACCCCTGTTCCCGGCGGAGTTGGCCCTATGACGATCGCCTGCCTTCTTGCGAACACGCTCACCGCGGCTTGCCGCGCAAACGGCTTGCCTGAACCTGAAGGTCTGACTGCTTAATAGCAGCCTCGGTGTTCAATCCGGGTGCAACGTCCATGATTGAATTGGCCGGAGAGCGAAAAGCTCTCCGGCCTTTTTCATTAGATTAGGATATTTGTATAACTACATCTTGACTTGACCTAGCGTCGGTCGGTGATAATCCTTCTATTCCAGCCGTTTAAGGGGTTATAATCCTGTCTGTTCGTGTTTCATGGTTTTACCTTTGGCGAGGTGCGTTACCTGGTATGATGAAGCTGAGTCCGATCCTCTCGTTAATAAGCCTTCAACGGGTAGTGGCGGGCCTCGTTTTTATTCCTTTATTGGCGTATTCCTTTGCCCCCTTTCGGGATATGACACTGCCATTCAGTCAGCGGATGGTGTTCTGGACAGGTGTTATGCTGCTCGCGCTTGCAGCGACTTGGTCGGCTGGAAAGTTGGTACGCGAACGGCTCAATCGATCAGGATTGCTGGTGCGTGATTTTGCCTTCGTCCTGTTGATCCTGACATTGTTTGCCCCGTCGCTGTGGTTGCTGACCTGGATTCTGTTCACGCTAAATGGATTGATGGCACCGGGCATATTGAAAGTCGCCCCTTATGGTCTTCTCTTCGCCACCGGACTTTTTCTGGTGCGTCAACGGGAAGAAACTGCAGCACCGGTATTCGAACCCAGACCACGTCTTTTCAATCGTTTGCCCGCCACTTTCGAGGGGCAGGTTTATCGGTTAACCGTGCGCGATCACTATGTCGACGTGGTCACGTCCGATGGCACGTTTACAATCCGCTCGCGCTTTACCGACGCGATTGCCGAGATGGAGCCGGTACAAGGCCATTGTACGCACCGTTCTCACTGGGTCGTGGATTCGGCGATTGTTGGGGTCGAAAAAGAAAAGGGAAAATCCTTTTTGTACCTCAGCAACGGCGATCAGGTTCCTGTCAGCAGGAAATACAAGCAACAGCTCGTGGACGACGGGTTGCTCTAGAACCTATCTGGGCATCGGGATGAGTTGAGGCTGCGCACCGGTCAGAATTGCCCGCGCATCCGGTGCCATGATGCCGCTCAGAGCCTCTGCTGAACTGCGCAACCCCCCAGTGTAAGCGCCATAAGCTGGAAGGATCAGACGTGATTGATCCAGCAAAAAAGCCGGGCGGGTGATCGAGCGCCCTCGGGCATTCAGGTTAACTTTGGGGTGGTAGTGGCCCGAGATTTCACCTGCGCTGTTTTGCTGGGCGATATGGCGAAAAATCAGATCGTGGCAAGCCCACTCGGACAGATGTGTGCCGCCCATTTCTACCGGGCCGGGGTCATGGTTCCCCTCGATCCAGATCCAACGTCGACCAGCCTGCATGGCGGTGATCTGTTGCCTATCCTCAGCAGCCAACGCGCCCGAGGCATCGAGATCGTCAAAGCTGTCCCCCAAACAGATGACCGTCGTGGCACCGGTACGGGCAAGATCACTTGCCAATCGGGTCAATGTTTCGCGGCTGTCATACGGCGGCAAGGTCGGGCCGCCCCTGCGGGCGATCCGTTCGGATTTTCCTAAATGCAGATCGGAAACACAGAGCAAGCCCTGTTCCGGCCACCATAGTGCGCCCGACCCAAGCGCAGTCAGGTCTTGGCCGGAAAATGAAAACGCGATCTTGTTCATGATCCGTTCTTCATACGATTTTGCGGATTGCGCAAGTGGTTTATGCCGGTTGCAATCCGGCGGCCTGCAGTAACCGGGCACTTTCTTCCGCAAGCAGGCGTTCCTCGGCTTCGCCCTTGACGGGGACTTTGCCAACTTCGAGGAACAGAGGCGCCGCCAGGGGTGAGACGCGGTCTAGCCGCAGCAGGTCAATCCGGTCTCCGATCCGGGCGACCATGGCTTCGATCCGTCCGAAATCGACCAACCCGCGCATGGCCTCTTCGCGGGTGATTTGCATCAGCAGATGGTCAGGATCGTATTTCAGCAAGGTGTCATAGAGGATATCTGACGAAAATGTCGCCTGCCGACCACTCTTGCGCTGCCCACCAGTGTTGCGTTCGATCAACCCCGCGATTGTGGCCGAAGCACGAAATGTGCGTTTCATCACGGCGTTACCCGCCAGCCAAGTCTCCAATCCTTCTCGTAGCGCGTCCAACTGAAATAGTGGGCGCGGATCGGTCACCGCATCCAGCCCCCAGATTAAGGTGGCATAGTCAGTGGCTACAAATCCCAGCGGCGCAAGGCCGGTTTCCTCCATGCGTTTGGTCAACAGCAAGCCCAGCGTCTGTTGCGCATTGCGGCCGGCAAATCCGTAGACGCATAGATGCTCGCGCCCCCTGTCAGGGAAGCTCTCAATCAACAGGCGGTCACTTTGCGGCAGGCGTGATATCTCGCGCTGAAGACCCAGCCATTCGGCAGTATGTCCGGGCAGTTGAGGCCAATCCGGCTGTGCGAACATCCGTAGGATTCGGTCGCTCAGCTGGGTGGACGTGGCGAACTTGGTGCCCGAAAAGGTCGCGATCTTGGGCTTGCGGTCAGCGCGGCGGCTGACCTCGACCACCATCTCTCGCAGACCCTCATAGCGGACGATCTGACCACCGATCAGAAAGGTATCACCGGGGGTTAGCGAGGCCGCGAATCCCTCCTCTACCTCACCCAGAGGCTTGCCCCCGCGATTACGCTTAAGCCGAACCTTCAGCGTGTCGGTGTCCTGAATCGTGCCAAGGTTCATGCGGATACGCTGTGCCGCCCTCGGGTCGCGCAATTGCCACGCTCCATCCGGGCGCTGCTGAAGCCTCTGCCACCGATCATAGGCTCGCAGGGCATATCCACCGGTGGCGCAGAATTCCAAACAGGCATCGAATTCAGCACGGGTGATCTGCGCATAAGGCCCGGCAGCCGTCATTTCGGCGTAGAGTGCATCTGCATCAAAGGGTCCCGCTGCGGCGGCGATCAGAATATGCTGGCACAAAACGTCCCTGGGTCCTGGCCCGCGGGGGTCGCCATCCAGATCATGTTCTTGCACAGCTTCCAGTGCAGCAACACATTCGACCACTTCGAACCGGTTGGCTGGGACGAGAATAGCTTTGGAAGGGGCATTGTAGCGGTGATTTGCGCGCCCGATCCGCTGCACCAGCCGCTTGACGTTCTTCGGCGCGCCGATCTGGATCACCAGATCCACATCGCCCCAGTCGATCCCCAGATCGAGGCTGCCGGTGCAGACAATTGCCCTCAGATCACCCCTGACCATCGCAGCCTCGACCCGTTCGCGTTGTTGCCGATCCAGACTGCCGTGGTGAATACCAATGGGCAGAGCGTCGTCGTTGGCGAGCCAGAGGTTGTGAAAGAAAATCTCGGCCTGCGCCCGAGTATTGTGAAAGATAAGTGTCGTCTTGTGCTTTTTGATCTGCTCCATCACAGCGGGGATGGAATAGGCTGCGCCACCGCCCGACCATGGCGGCATCTCTTGTGTTTGCAGCATCGAGATATCGGGGTCAGGGCCGGGATCAGCCTGAATAACTCGGCAAGGATCGGGATTGCGGGCTAGAAATCGTGCGATGCCTTCGGGGTCTTCAACCGTGGCGGACAAGCCTACGCGGCGCAGATCGGGGCAGAGTGTCTGCAATCGTGCGAGCGCCAGCATCAATTGATCCCCCCGTTTGCTTTCTGCAAGTGCATGTATTTCGTCGACAACAATGCGCTGGACCCCAGCAAACATGCGCGGAGCATCTTCGTATGAAGTAAGTAACGCCAGACTTTCGGGCGTGGTCAGCAGGATATGTGGAGGATCGGCGCGCTGGCGTTTCTTCTGCGTGGCCGATGTGTCGCCGGTGCGATCTTCGATCCGAATTGGCAGGCCGATTTCCTCGACGGGAACGCGCAGATTGCGCCTGATATCCGCTGCCAGCGCCTTGAGAGGAGATACATAAAGCGTGTGCAATCCGTCATGCTGCCCTTCGGCCAACTCGGCCAGGGAAGGTAGAAAACCGGCCATGGTTTTGCCGCCACCAGTTGGAGCGATAAGAAGGGTCGCGGGATCATTCGCCCGCTCAAACATTTCTTGCTGATGCGGATGAATCGACCAGCCTTTGTTCGAAAACCAGTTTTGGATTGCCGGAGGAATCTGCACCATCCGACGAACCTAGCGCAGCCCTCAGGCCATGGAAACCAGGACCAGGGGATCAGTGAATGATCTTTTCTTCCTTCACGAACATGTTGGCCCAGGCTCGGTCGATCAGGTCCGGACTCATCTGATACGGGATACCCTCAAACTCGCAGATTGAGATCATCTGGTCGATCAGGAAGATCGGCTGATAGTTTGCGTAGATGTTGTTGATGGTCGGGTATTTGACCTTCAGCAAATGCACTAGCGCCGCCTCGTCTAGTGGCATACCGCGCTTGCGGGCGACCATGGCAAAGATCTTCAGGAAGTTCTCTTGGTTCGGGCCGTCGATTTTGATCTTGAAGAAAATCCGGCGCAGGGCCGCTTGGTCGAAAATCTCATTCGGGTGGAAGTTGGTCGAAAATATAACCAGCGTGTCGAATGGTACTTCGAACTTCTCACCCGATTGCAGGCCAAGGATATCCTTGCTTTCTTCAAGCGGAACAATCCAGCGGTTGATCAGGGCCTGAGGGGGCTCTGCCTGACGTCCAAGGTCGTCCACGATGAAGATGCCGCCGGTGGATTTCAGCTGCAAAGGCGCCTGATAGGTACGCGCGGTGGGGTTGTAGACCAAATCCAGCATGCTCAGTGACAGTTCACCACCAGTCACAACGGTGGGACGTTCGCATTGAACATAGCGAGTGTCGAACCGCTTGCGACGGCGCAGACTGTTGGGATCGTCCTCTTCTTGCTCGATCGCGGTGTGCACGATCGGGTCGTAGACCGTAATCACCTGACCGGCATATTCGATTGCGCGCGGAACATAGACGTTGTCCCCCAAAGCATCACGAATGCCGTTCGAGATCGAGGATTTACCATTGCCCGGAGGGCCATACATCAGAATTGAGCGACCGGCGCTGACCGCCGGGCCCAGATGATCCAGCAGGCTGTCGGGCAGAACAAGATGGCCCATCGCGCCGGTTAGCTGGTCGCGGGTGACTTGAATGTTGCGGATCGACTGGCGCTTGACCTGCTCGCGGTAAACATCGAGCGGCACGGGCATCGCGCCGAAATACTCAGACTGGCTCAACGCGTCCAGCGCCCGGGCCTTGCCTGCATCGGTCAGCTGATAGCCCATTTCATTGCCGGAGTTGGCGTTCAGAGTCCCGGTCGCTTCAAGCAGTTTCTGCTCGCGTGCGATATCAACTAGTTCCTGTGTCACGGACCCGGGCAGACAGATGGCACCCGCAATTTCGCTGACCGTATCCACGTTCTTGCGAAAGACGGTCTTCAACAGAATGTCCCGCATCATCACCAGCGGAAGTTGCATTTCTCCCAGGCCTTTAGGGGCAGGGGGGGCAATCACAGAGGAGGTCTGCATATTCATGAGCGGGGCTCGTCCATCCAAAAATCACGCAAAAGGCCCTTGCGGGGCCGCTTTGGAAGAATTTGGCGCGGATTTGTGGCAGGACAAAGGCGCGGGCAAGGCGCGCTGATGATTGTTCACGATCCGTGGATTATGCCCAAAATCAAATAAACAACGAGGCTGCCAGCCAGCGTCAGACCCATAGGGAACTGTTTGCCGCGATCCCAGCTTTCCCAATGTGGTGCGATCTGGCGCAGCCGGGTGTATTTCGCCAACCGGTGGGCAAAGAACGCTCCCAGCAGAGTTGCCGTCAGAATCACCATGACCCACATCAGGTCACCGACCCAGACAAACGCTGCGGCTGCGGCACAGAACTTCGCGTCTCCGGCCCCCATCACACCAGCTGCATTTAGCACGATGCCGATAACAAGAACGACAACCATGTGAAGCAGCTGCCATCCGTAGACAGGCAGGGTCAGGGTTAACGGCCCGATGTTGCCGGGGATCCACGGACCGGACCACGGTGGCAATGCGATAAGCCCGACGATGAGATAAACAACCGCCAGCGCGACGACAGCGTGGTTCTTGATCCGCATCTCACGCATATCCGTAAAGGCAACGTAGAAACAGATCGGCAGAACAAAAGGTAGAAACCAGGCCGCCGCTGCCGCTGGTATGATCATGGATCAGGCGTCCTCAAGGGCCCGAAGCGAGCGGACCGCCTCGTCATAATGCTGCGGGTGGGTGGAAATCGCCTCGCGATAGAGGTTCTTGGCCAGGTTGATATTCCCCTGTTTCACGGCTGAAATGGCCATGGTGTTCAACAGTTTCGCCCGTTCGGTCTGCGTCATTGGGACAACAGGGACGCTGTAGTTGCCTTGCGCGCTGCGCGCCAGAACAAGGTTGTTCTTGGCGGTGAACATAGAATTGTCCTGCCTAATGGCGTCGGTAAACAGCCGCTCGGCTTCCGCATATTGCCCGCGCGTTAGTTTGGAATAGCCCCAGTTGTTCATGACTCCGGCAGGGCGGGTCGTCAGGCCCACCGCGGTTTCGTAGTAATGGTCGGCGCGATTCCAGTCTTTTTTGGCATCTGCCACCAGCGCTTCAAGCCGATACCGTTTAAAGGTTTCATATGTAGGGGGGATCTTGTCCAATGTCGCCTTTGCGCCATCCCAGTTGCCGCTGCGAATCTGAGCATCAGCGTATTCGACACGGTCGGCGTTGTTGGCCCCTTTCATGCTCAGCACACGTTTCCACGCGGCGGAAGCTTCAGTGCTGCGCTTTGCACGGGTCAGCGTGATCGCTAGTCCTCGTTGCAGGTCGATGCGGTCGGGGTTCTTGGCGGCCGCACTTTGGAAATAGGTCACCGCCTCATTGGGATCGGCCGCATTCAGCATCACGTCATTCAGGTTGGTCTCGTCGATAACGTTCACTTCCTGAAAAGTACGTTCAACCTTTTCCTCTTCGGTTTCCTTTGCGCAGGCGGCCAAAACCAGCCCGCACGCCAGCATCGTCGGAATCAAGAAGGGTTGGCGCATTTTTGTGCGTCCTTTACTGCTCTGCCTCTATTACTGGATTTTACGCAGAACAAATTGCCCGTTGCCGCGCTGCTCCAGTTCAAATTCTTGTTCTTGTGGGGTATTATTAACAGGATTTTCCATTTTTGCGAGTGCTAACCGCAGATTGTCGCGGATTGCGTCACTTTCGCCATTGTCCAGCGCATAGGCTCTGCGGAACATCTGCGCGGCTTCGGCATATTCGCCCGTTTCCACCAAGAAGACACCCAGGTTGTTCCATGCCACAGGCCACTCGGGATCGTCCTCGACAGCACGACGCAATAGCGGTTCAGCTTGGCCAATCCGGCGCAATCCCAAATTAGCTGTCCCAAGCGAAGTCAGGATTTGCGGGGTCATACCCTGTTGCAACGCGGCACGGGTGAAGGATTCAAGTGCAAGCTCATATTCGCCCGCCGCCATCAATCGGTTTCCGACCGTCACCTCATCTACCGCAGGCCCATCAGGATCGACGCCAGGGGCAAACGGATCGTCTGTCGCGCCTGTTTCAGTGCAAGAGGCCACCATGGTGAAAACCATGGCGGCCGGAATTGTCATACGAAGGTGCCAACAACCTGATTTGGCAACCCAGCGAAGAAGCGGGAAGGCGTTATCGGTTTCCAAACTCCATAATACCTTTTGCCGAAGGTCCAACAAGGATGACCAGCAGAGGAGGGACGGTCAACATCATTGTCGCAAGCGTCATTTTGGTTGGCAACTTATTCGCTGCCTCTTCGGCGCGCATCACGCGTTTGTCACGCATTTCATCGGCATAAACCCGCAACGCTTCGGCAATGGATGTCCCGAATGTCGCCGATTGGATCATCACGGTGACGAACGCGCTAACGTCCTGAACGCCGCATCGCGTCGCGAAGTCGCGCAAAACGGTGTCTTTTTCTTTACCCGCTTTCATTTCGTAGGCGACAACCTCGAACTCAAGCGCGATGTCTGGGTAAGATGCTTTCATCTCGGACGCGACCCTTACAATGGCCTGATCCAGGGACTGCCCGGCCTCGACGCATACCAACATCAGATCGAGCGTATCAGGAAAACCTTTTACGATCGCTTCCTTGCGTTCCTCTACGCGCCGCGTGATCCAGTATCTAGGCACGAAGTATCCCGCAGTACCAGGTCCAAGTACGCGTATGAGGATTTGTGTTGAGTCAAATTCCTGATCGCCGGCAAACACGGTAACCAGTGAGACGCCGATCAGTATTCCGATTATGCCCAATGCGAACTGAGCGAAGTGATAGAAACGAACCGCGTCCTTGGACTGGTAGCCGGCTTGCCGTAGCTTAAGCTGAACAGCGGTATACTCTTCCTCATTCTTTGGTTCGAGGAAATTGGCAAATTTTTCAAGCTGCTCGTTTCGGCTGGCGGTTCTGAGCCGTTCTTTCTTCTCTTTTTTATTGTTTTTGGGCGGTGAATTTGACCGCTGCAACTTCTTTAGTGGGTCCTCCGGCTGGTTCAGCATCAGCGGGATTGTGACAAGGATCATGAACAATCCCAAAACACCCACGACAATCAGCGGACCGAATTCACCCAAGTTCTGCTTCAACAGTTCATTGATCTGGTTCAAAAATTCCATCTTTGGGCCTCTTAAACCTTAATGTCGGTCAGGATACGCATGACGATCAGGTTCAAGGTCAGCGTGATGCCGACGAAGAAACATGCCGGAATAAAAAGCGGATCGTCTATCACGGCGTCGTAATAGTTCGGATCTTTGACCATGATGAACAGCAGACAGGCGACCGGGAAGCCCGACAGGAATTTGCCCGACCATTTGGCTTCTGCGGTGATGGCGTTCACCCGGCGGAACAGTCGGAAACGTGCGCGGATCACCTTGGCCAATCCGGCCAAAATATCGGCAAGGTTCCCCCCCGATTGCTGCTGGATCGAAACGGCGACGGCCAAAAACCGTAAATCCTGCATGTCCAGCCGCTCTGCCATATCCTTGAGTGCTTCACCGACATCCCGGCCATAAGCGGATTCATCCGAGATAACACCGAACTCTGTCGCAAGGGGGTCCTCGACCTCGTTAGCAACGATTTGGATCGAAGAAACAAATGGGTTTCCGACGCGAAGTGACCGAACCATCAGTTCCACCGCGTCGGGCAATTGTTCTTCAATCAAGGCCATACGTTTATTGGCTTTGTTATTGACCCAAGCGTACACCGCTCCGACCCCGATCGCGACCGATAGAGCCGCCCGAAGCGTCGGTTCGGTAGCTGTTCCTACGCTCAAACCTACAAAAGCCAGCCCTGAAACCAGTGCCATGATCACAATCAACTGCCGAGGAGAGAAGGCGATCGCCGCCTTCTGCGCCTTGTCTGCCAATAGCGAGTAGAGCGGTATGCTCTGCGACTTCATGTGCTGCTGCATTTCCTTGCGCAGCTGCTCCAGTACTTGCTCGCGCCCGACGCCCTTATCGATCATGTCCAGCCTGCGATTGACGCGGCTGTTCAGGCTGATCGATTTTCCGAATGCGACGAGATAGATACCTTCGACCAGGGCAAAGACCCCGACGAAAATCACGATGTAGATGAGCGCCTCGACAGGCAGTTGCATATCTTGGTTCTCCTACATCGTGGTTGGATCGTAGATCGAGGCGGGCAGATCGAAGCCCCACAGACGGAAGCGCTCGGAATAGTGGCTGCGCACACCTGTGGCGGTGAAATGACCGATGATCTTGTTGTCTGGGGTCAGGCCAACACGTTGAAATTTAAATATTTCCTGCATCGAGATGACGTCACCTTCCATGCCGGTAATTTCGGTGATTGATGTCATCCGGCGCGAACCATCCTGCAGACGGCTGGCCTGAACGATCAGATTCACAGCCGACGAGATCTGGCTGCGGACCGCTTTGATCGGCATTTCGATCCCCGCCATGGCGATCATGTTTTCAAGACGCGAGATACCGTCACGGGCCGAGTTCGCGTGGATCGTGGTCATTGATCCGTCGTGGCCGGTATTCATGGCCTGCAGCATATCGATCACTTCGGCGCCACGGGTCTCGCCCACGATGATGCGGTCGGGGCGCATCCGCAGGGCGTTTTTCAAACAATCGCGCGGACTGACCTCGCCTTTGCCTTCAACGTTGGGCGGGCGGCTTTCCATCCGGCCAACATGTGTCTGCTGCAGCTGAAGTTCCGCCGTATCCTCAATGGTCAGAATGCGCTCGGCGTCGTCGATAAAGCTCGACAGCGCGTTCAGCGTTGTCGTTTTACCGGAACCGGTACCGCCCGAAACAATGATATTCAGACGAGTCGACACGGCGGCTTGCAGATAGGCTGCCATTTCTTCGGTAAACGCACCGAAATTGACCAGATCGTCGATGCCGAGCTTGTCTTTCTTAAACTTACGAATGGAAACAAGCGAACCATCCACCGCGATCGGCGGCACCATCGCATTGAAACGTGAGCCATCAGCCAAGCGGGCGTCAACATACGGGTTGGATTCATCGACACGGCGACCAACGGCAGAAACGATCTTGTCGATGATCCGCATCAGGTGCTTTTCGTCTTTGAACGTGATGTCGCTGATCTCAAGCTTACCGGCCCGTTCGACAAAAATCTGCTGGGGGCCGTTGACCAGAATATCGTTGACCGAGTCGTCTTGTAGCAGCGCTTCCAGCGGCCCGAGACCGGTGACCTCGTCATAAAGCTCTTTGTTTAGCTGGCTGCGGTCTTCACGGTTCAAAACGATGTTGCGGGCTTCCAGAACTTCGCTGGCAATCGCGCTGATTTCTGTCCGCAGTTCGGATTCTTCGGCTTTTTCAAGGGCTGCGAGGTTCAGGTTTTCAAGAAGCTCGCGGTGCAGCTCAAGCTTGATTTCGCCCAGCCGTTCCTTGCGCTTGCGTTCCTTGTCGTTTCCAACAACTTCTGCTGCCTTTTTCTTGACCGGCTTGCGCGCAATTGCGTTGGCAGTTGGTGCCGCAGCTGCTGCTGCCGGGGCTTCGACTTTCGACGCCTGGGTTTCAACCGGCTGTGCCGAAGGCTGTTTTTTGTATCTTGAAAACACGGCAGCTCCCCTTTGAGTTATGCGGCTTCGGCGTCACTGCTGCCAAGGCTATGAAGCGATTGAGCCAATTTGGCGATTTCCCGGCGCAGTGGGTTCTTGGCCGCTGAATTTGCCAGCGGTAAACCGTGATCGCCGCTTTGCATGACGGGTTTGCCGCCATCGGGCAGAAGCAAATCAATGGAAATACCCAGACTTTCGCCCATACGTTTAACCCGGCTTTTACCGTTGAGATCAGTAAATTTCGGAGCCCGATTCATAGCAAACCGCAGTTTGTTGAAGGGTAATTCCTCGGCCTGCAGTGCCCGTTTCAGACGCAATGCATTCTGGGCCGAGCGCATATCCAGCTCGAGCAAGGCAAAATAGACATGGGCGGCCTGCAGAACCGTTTCTGACCAGTGAACAAGTGTTTTTGGCATGTCTATGACGACATAATCAAAATTCGCGCGTGCGGTGTCGATCACACGCTGAATGTCCTCAGGCGTGATGATGTCCAGCGGCACCATGTCAGATGGTGCCGTTAGAACTTGCAGCTTCTCTTCAAACGTCTGGAGCGCTTGTCCGAAAGAGTCTTCGTCCATCGAATCCGTGTCTGAGAGCATTTCGAACACGGCTTCATGACGAGGCAGATCCAAATAGGTCGAAACTGTGCCGTATTGCAGATCTAGATCGATCAGGCACACTTTCGGGGCTTCTTTGGCTGAAACCGTTGCAAGTTCCCATGCCAGATTGACCGCCATGGTTGTAGAACCAACTCCACCTGCTAGACCCTGCACGACAAAAAGCGCCCCTTCTTTCGAGGAGCCGTTCGTCGCAATAGGCGCTGCTTGTGGTGCCACAACCGGATCGGGTTGTTGCATACGATCGATGGCTTCCTGAAGTTCATTTTCGGGAAGCGGGTAGGGGACAAACTCGTCCGCACCTCTGCGTAGCAGCTGATGCAATGCGGCAGGGGTGACATCCTCGGCGATCAAGACAACCTTAATGCCTTTTTCCTTGGCCTGAGTGATGATCTCACCCATCAGTGTCAGGTTGTCTTCGTCATCGCCGTCCAGCGCCAGCGCTACAAATTGAAGCGTCTTGGCTTCGGGTTGGCTAAAGAACGCAAGCGCTTCGGCAAATCCAAGATCACCCCAGCGTTCGCCCAGCGCAGCTTCCATATCCTCGATCAAAAGGTCGAAGTTCTGGACATCACGGCTGATCGTGCAGGCCAAAATGGCGTTATTATCGTCTTGCGGCGTCGCGCTTGTCATTAACACAATCCTCATCGAGAGGGCTGAGCAAACCATTTGAACGCGAGAAGATTCAGTTCTGGTATGCTGTCGCCCGATGCGGTCGATTTTGGCCGCAGGTCACCCAATTGTTCACAAAGTGGCTTGGAAGTTGGGCGAGAATTGGGCGCAAAAGAACCAATTGTAGGGAAATGGGCGACAATGTCGCCCATCTCCTGTTTATTATTCGCCGCCGCTGGCGTCTTCTTGCCTTTGGATGTAGCTCTGCGGGATCGCGCTTGAGATGTATTCGCGATAGATCACGTCCGCATACTTTCCATCGAGAATATTTGGATGCCGGTCAAAGAAGCCGGATACCTCGGTCACCGTCCGCCTATTGCGTCGATCCCGGTCTTGGGTGGCAACCAATGGTCTGGATTTTCCAAAGGAAACAACGGCTTCCAACCGTGAACGCGAAATGCCCTGTCGTGTCAGGAATGCAACAGCTGCATTGGCGCGGCGCTGGCCCAATCGCTTGTTGTATGCGTCAGAGCCAACAGCATCCGTGTGCCCATAGACACGGAACCGCGCCTCGGGGAACTGTTTGATCCAGGCCGCCTGCTGCAACAGGATTCGTTGCGCCGAAGCGTCCAATTGCGCGCTATCGAAGGCAAAGTTGATCTGTGTTGGCACCTCGGCAGCGAAACGCCGCGCGAGGATTTGGCCATACGTCAACTCACCATTCATGACCTGAATGTTGTTCAGTGTAGCGTTACCAAACGTGCCCTGATCGATTTCGTACCCGGCCTCGCGTGTACAACCGGCGACAGCAACCGAAAGACCCAGTGTGATGATCCACTTTTCCATTGGTTCTATCCTCTCTATCAGTCCAGCACGTAGCCGTAAGAGGTGCCAAAATCCTGATTGGCAACTTCAGAGGCTGCACCATTTCCGGCGCGTTCAGTCCGAGAGATCTTGCCGTTTACGAACAGATCGAACTCGCTGGGCGGTTTCACGCGATCGGTCGGCAGGGCAAGCGCCTCGCCACGAGTGGGCGACACCAGATGCGCGGTAATGATGATGATCAATTCGCTCTGCTCACGCTGATACTGAGCGCTCCTGAACAACGCGCCCAATACGGGCACATCGCCAAGCCAGGGAACCTGGCTGTTCAGATCCGTGAAATCATCCTGGATTAGGCCTGCAATGGCAAAGCTCTCACCGTCGCGCAACTCGATGGTTGTCCGTGTTTGACGCGTGATGAAGCTGGGAACATTGTCGCCGTTGATCGTGAAGTTCGCACTCTGGTCGATGCTCGATACTGATGCACCCAGTTCCAGGTTGATCAGGTTGCCATCGACGACGCGCGGAACAAACAGGAGCTGTACGCCAAACTGACGATACTCGATCGCAACGACACCGTCGCCTTGGGGTACTGGGATTGGCACCTCGCCACCGGCAAGGAACTCCGCTTCTTGGCCAGACAGTGCAGAAAGATTCGGTTCTGCCAAGCTGCGAACCAAACCCTTGGTTTCAAGGGCTTCCAAAAGCAGTCGAACCTGCGTCGAACCCGCGCCGAAACCGAATAGAATGGCACCGGAATTTGTCTGAACAAACGGGATGTTGTTCGCCAGTGCGTTGTTCAGTGCGCCCTGGTTATTCAAGGTATTGAAGCCCGCAGTGGTGTCGCCACCGCCAAAGCCCAAGGATGCCGACAAGTTTTTGGCTACAGAGCGGTTCATTTCCGCAAAGCGCACTTTCAGCATGACCTGCTGCACGCCACCGACATTCATCAGGTTCGATACACGTTCAGGGGCATACCGTTCTGCCAACTCAAGCGCACGCGCCAGTTTGGCACTGCTGGAAACTGTTCCCGACAAGACGATCCCATCATTGGCGGTCCGAACCTCGATTCGCTCACTGGGAAGAATCTGACGCAAGCGTTCTTTGAATTCCGAAACATCAGGGGAAACACGCACACGCACGTTGGTAATCAGATTACCCGCGCCGTCGAACATTGTCAGGGTGGTTGTACCCGGTGCCCGACCGAGAACATAGATAGTGCGGTCCGACAGGGTCGAAATATCCGCTATGCCTGCATTGGCAATGCTGATGTCTGCGAACGGTTGTTCGCTTTCCACCACGATTGCGCGATTTACGGGGACATCCAGCGTTTCCGCCGTACCCTTTTTAACCACGCGAAGATTTTGGGCCCAAGCGGCATCGCCGATTGGGCTCACAACTAGCGACAACCCCAGCAGGGTTGCGCTGATCCAGGAACGTATTGTCATGTGACCTGCCTCTCCGATCACCACTCGATTTTTTTTGGGTCTTATGCCCTATGCTATGAAACCCTGCGACAGAACCAGATTTATTGCAATAATCAATGGTTTCTGGAAGGTTCCTTATGTGGATTATGCGCAACAACACAAAGAAAGAGACCGCGCAAAATGCGCGGTCTTTGTCTCGTAAAGGTCTGAAAATTAGTTAGTTTGTGCAGGGAATTGGGGTCTCTACCGTCTCGCCGCCACGACGGGTGCGGATTGTGCAGACCTTCTCCGGAGCCGCGACGGGGGCCGGGGCCCTCTCTTCAATGCCAAGCAAAGACTGCTGATCGACTTCAACCACCTCTGCCACCTTGTCATCTTGAGCGCCAACCAGTGCCAGCGACATGCGACCCGTGTTCTGAGCCTGTGCCAAAGCGGCGATCTGTTGTGGCGTCGCTGCAACTGTGACCGTGCGAGCAATGGTTGTGCCGGTCACATCCAGACCCGCCGACTGATCAACAGCGACCAATTCGATGTTCGTCAGTACCAAACGAGTAATCTCACCGCGGCCAGAATCGCTGGTGCCACGTAATGAGCCGGTCCAATACACGTCCACCGTATCGCCTGGGCGCAAAAAGCCCGATACGCCAGATGCCACATCAACGCTTATCGCAAATGCGCGCATTCCCTTGGGCAATTGTGACCTGAGGCCAGCAGTCTCGCCTGGATTGGTGACTTTGACTTCCATAATCGCTTCGTCTTTCTCCATCGCGCGGAGAACGAATCGTTCATTGTTTTTGATTTCCGGGAATAGGGTTGTCATGTCCACAAAGGCACCCTCGGGAATCGCATCCTCTGGCCACTGAACGACGCGGATATCTTCCTGGTTCAAACGTTCGCCGTATTTGAAGGAGCGATTCGAAACCAAAACGCCTACTGTCGGGACAATGCCCGCCTGCGCATTGGCAAGCGCCTCTTCGCGCAACTTGCGTTCGTTCGCGAGTTTGGCCTGATTGTCCGTAATGTACTCGCGTGCCATATAGACAGCACCACCGGCCAAAGCGACCCCGATGATAAGAACAAGTCCAAAAACAGCTCGCATTTGTCCCTCATTATTTTCCGTAGACCGCGACTCTGGAAGTCACATCGTTTCAGGGTCCAAGATATTATTCAATTGTGTCGAAAAAGCGGACAATCACACGATTATTTTGCAAAAATATGTATATGTGCACGATAATGGTGGTTGGATAACGTGCCAGCGCGATACTTCAATTGAAATCCATCTCTTCAACTTCGACATTTCTGATTGGCTGCCCTGAAGTTGAAAGAGATTGACTAAGGATACTGTACATTAATGTCGCAAGACCAATGACAGCAGCAGTCAGAACGACCCAGTCCACTGTAATCGCGCCGGTTTCATCGGCTTTGTATCTCTTAATTTTGTACAACATTGGTTCACGCCAAAGCGATTTCATTGAAAATAATAGGGGCCACGCCTTTGAATAAAGACATGGCCCCCATTTGTTACTCTATACCAAGACTGGATTAGTTGCCGTCTGGGTCCGGAGTGGTCACAGTAACGCCGGACAGAGCAGTATCAATGTCGCCCGCCAAGTTGCTGGCGCCGTTGTAGATCTGGTTGTAAGCAACGGCTGCCAGGCCAACAACGGCTGCGGTCAGAACGACCCAGTCTACAGTTACGGCGCCGTCTTCGTCTTTGCGGAAGTTCTTGATGAACTTGATCATGTTACGTCCCTCCTAAAGGATCAAAAAGTAATTAACCTCGGCGTCTTTCAGAGCTTTCTCTCTCAGTCCGCTCCCGATCGTCTCGGTATGCATATATGTTTGACCTCTGTGCGTGGCAGGAATTGGGCCAAACCAATATTTTTTTGCTAAAAGCCTAATTTTTCGTTGGTGAATTTGGTAACAGACTGAAAGTAAATAAGAAAAATAGAATATTTTTTGCACTTCAATTGTGTGGGCGATGCAAAATGGCGGCAATTGAGGCGAAATTGCCCCAATTCGCTTGGTTTTTCTGGTGTTGCGGGCCGTTATGATGTTCAAAATGCTTCAAAAGATAAGAAATCGAGGCAGGCAAATGTATTTCCGGGACGCAGTATTATGCGCCGGTGCAGCGGTGTTTCTGATGACGGGTGCAATTCCTGTCACTGCAACCGAAACCGAGCCGCGCGGCGTCTATAAGCGCATAAAGGCCCCTAAACCGGGGACACGTCCGCGTGTGACGATTCAGATCACGCCCGAACAACATGCAGCATCACCATCAGCCCCCAGCACTGGCGCCAAGCTGGAAGTGCCTGAGATTGCCGCTATCGCAAAGCCGCCCCCATCGGTTCCTCAGAAGATTGCGGGAGCGACCAAGCCAGTTGGCTCCTATAAAGCATTCTGGAGCCGGGTATCCCCCGATCTAGCGCAGGCCAGCGCAGGTAGGCTGAGAGAGGCCGTTCAAGCGCTTACTGCCACGGGTGTCGCGGCGCCGCGTCTGCAGACCTTGCAAGACATCGCAGAAAAGCGAGGGGTGGATATTCTACGTTCGACCGTAGGGACAAATGTCTCACCCGCACTTGTCCTAGCCGTGATCTCAGTAGAATCTGCGGGCCGCACACAGGCTGTCAGTTCTGCCGGGGCGCAGGGCTTGATGCAATTGATGCCAGCTACCGCCGAACGTTTTGGGGTAGAGGACAGCCTGAAACCTGAACAGAATATCGAAGGTGGGGTCAAATACTTGCATTGGCTTATGAACGAGTTCGACAATGACCCGATTCTCGTATTGGCAGGCTACAATGCGGGCGAAGGGGCCGTGCGCAAGCATAGCGGTGTGCCACCTTATGCCGAGACCAGAGACTACGTACCCAAGGTTCTAGCCGCGTTTCAGGTCGCGAGTGCTCTTTGTACGACGACACCGCAGTTCGTTTCGGACCCCTGCATTTTTCAGACTTCGAACTAAAATAGGCCCGCGTCGCAGCGGGCCTTATGATTCATTGGCCTGAGGTCAATCTACGATTGTTGCCTGAGTCGCTCCTCGCATCTCGTCCTCGCTGACGCCATCGGCCAGTTCGACGATCTTCAGGCCACCTTCGACGACATCCAGAACACCCAGATTGGTGATGATGCGATCCACAACGCCCTGGCCAGTCAGAGGCAGCGTGCATTCCTTCAGCACTTTTGAATCACCATGCTTGTTGGTGTGATCCATCACTACAATCACGCGACCAACGCCAGCGACCAGATCCATCGCACCGCCCATACCTTTGACCAGCTTGCCGGGGATCATCCAGTTGGCCAAGTCTCCTTTCTCGTCCACTTCCATCGCACCCAAAATCGCAGCAGCGATCTTACCGCCTCGGATCATGGCGAACGAGGTCGCGCTATCGAAGTAAGAGGTGCGGGACAGTTCGGTAATCGTCTGCTTGCCCGCGTTGATCAGGTCAGCGTCTTCCTCGCCCTCAAACGGGAAAGGCCCCATGCCCAGCATACCGTTTTCGGACTGTAGGGTGATGTCCTTGTCCCCTACATAGTTCGCCACCAGCGTCGGAATACCGATGCCGAGGTTCACATACATGCCGTCTTCCAGCTCTTCTGCCGCACGTGCGGCCATCTGATTGCGATCCCAGGGCATTATGCGTCCTCCTTCTTGCGGGTGGTGCGCTGTTCGATGCGCTTTTCGTGGCTGCCTTGGATAATGCGATGCACATAGATGCCGGGCAGGTGGATGCCATCCGGGTCCAGCGAGCCGCGCGGGACGATTTCTTCAACCTCAGCCACACAAATCTTGCCGCAAGTCGCTGCGGGCACGTTAAAGTTGCGGGCAGTCTTGCGGAACACAAGGTTCCCGGTGTCATCGGCTTTCCACGCCTTTACGATCGCGAGGTCGGCGAAGATGCCTTCCTCCATGATATAGGTCTCGCCGTTGAAGTCCTTGTGCTCTTTGCCTTCAGCGATCACCGTTCCCACGCCCGTCTTGGTGTAAAACCCGGGGATGCCAGCGCCACCGGCCCGCATCCGCTCGGCCAGTGTGCCTTGTGGATTGAATTCCAGCTCCAGTTCTCCACTCAGATACTGGCGCATGAATTCGGCGTTTTCCCCAACGTAAGAGCTGATCATCTTTTTTACCTGCTTGGTTTGCAGCAGGATGCCGATGCCAAAATCATCCACACCTGCGTTATTCGAGGCAAATGTCAGATCCTTCGCGCCTGAGGCCTTGATTGCTTCAAGCAGCATTTCCGGGATACCGCACAGCCCAAAGCCGCCCGCAGCGATCAGCATGCCGTCCGATATCACCCCATCGAGCGCCTCATCGGCATTGTCATAGATTTTCTTCATGGAAAACTCCCCCAATGACATGGTGTTGGGCCGATTTGTGCCGCCACGTCACGGGGAAGTCAACGAATCCAAGGGGCAGGTGGTATTTCTACCTAACTTGCTTTCTTGGTGGTCTTCTTGGCAGCGGCTTTCTTCTTGGGTGCTGCCTTTTTCTTGGTGCCCTTCTTGGCGGCGCGCTCATTGACCAGTTCAATGGCCATTTCCTGCGTGACATCTTCTGGTTTGATGTCCTTCGGGATCGTCGCGTTGACCTTTTCCCATTTCACGTATGGCCCATAGCGCCCGTCCAGTACCTGCATCGCGCCGCCATCGGGATGGTCGCCCAGCTCTTTCAGCGGCTTCGCGGCCGCCCGACGTCCGCGACCTGGATTGGCGCGTTTTTCGGCCAACAGTTCGACGGCGCGGTTCATGCCGATCTCAAACACATCGTTCGGGTCTTTGAGGTTGGCGTAGACAGGCTTTGCCTCGTCGGCCAACTGATGCATTAGATAAGGTCCAAAGCGACCAAAGTTCGAACTGATGATGCCGCCTTCGGGGTGCTCGCCGATCTGACGGGGCAAGGACAGAAGCGTCAGAGCTTTCTCCAGATCCATGTCGTCTTTGCTCCAGCCACGGGGCAGGGACGCACGAGGAGGCTTCTTGTTCTCAGGCGTGGGCTCTCCACGCTGGACATATGGCCCAAATCGACCGGATTTCAGCCAGATCTCATCGCCCCCATCTTCGCCCAGCAAACGCTCGTCACCTTCCGCGCCCTCACCAGCGATCGGACGGGTATAAGTGCACTCAGGATAGTTGCCACAACCGACAAACCCGCCGGTGCGCGAAGTTTTCAGATGTAACTGGCCAACACCGCATTTCGGGCAAATGCGCGGGTCCGAGCCATCTTCACGCGGCGGATACAGCTGCGGTGCCAGCGCTTCGTCCAGCTTGTCCAGCACTTCCGAGATACGCAGCTCCGATGTCTCACCAATCGCGGCAGAGAAATCGCGCCAGAACTTGCCCAGCAGATCCTTGTAGTCGCGTTCACCTGCGCTGACGTCGTCAAGCTCTTCTTCCAGATTGGCGGTGAACTCGTAGCCCACATACTGGCGAAAGAAATTCAGCAGGAAGATGGTGACGATCCGGCCCTTTTCTTCGGGGATCAGCCGATTCTTGTCTTTACGTACATATTCACGATCCTGAATCGTGGTGACAATCGAGGCATAGGTCGACGGACGCCCGATCCCCAGCTCTTCCATCCGTTTGACCAGCGTGGCCTCTGTATAGCGCGGGGGGGGTTGGGTGTGGTGCTGCAGCGCCAGAACGGATTCGTTCTCGGCCAGAATGGCGGCCTTTTCCGAGTCGGCGGTGGCCTTGGCAAACTGATCACGCAGCGAGGTCTTGGCAAAACGTGCGGGATCGCCCTGCATGATCTGTGGCAAGCGCTTGTCGTCATCGTCGACCACGTCATCGCGGCCTTCTTCGTAAACGCGCATGAAGCCATCGAACAGCACCACCTGACCAGTGGCGCGCAGGCCAACCTGGCCGTCCGTGCTGGTAATCTCTACAGTCGTGCGTTCAAGCCGTGCGGCAGCCATCTGACAGGCAATGGTGCGTTTCCAGATCAGATCATAAAGCTTGCGCTGATCCTCATCGGTCACCTTCAGCGCCTTGGCATCGCGCGACATATCTGTCGGGCGAATACACTCGTGTGCTTCCTGAGCGTTTTTGGCCTTGTTTTTGTACATGCGCGGGCTGTCTGGCACGTATTCCGCACCATAACGGTCGGCGATTGCATCGCGCGCTGCCGCCACGGCCTCGGGGGCCATGTCGATACCGTCGGTTCGCATGTAGGTAATGTATCCGGCCTCATACAGCCGCTGGGCCACCTGCATCGCATGGCGTGCGCCCATGCCGAACTTGCGGCTGGCTTCTTGCTGTAAGGTCGACGTCATGAACGGGGCAGAGGGGTTGCGCGCGGCAGGCTTGGCCTCGACCGATGTCACGCTCAGATCACGGCTGGTGATCGCCTGAACCGCCAGTTCGGCTTGCGTTGCATTCGCTAGATCGTGCTTGTCCAGTTTCTTGCCTGCCAGCGTGACTAGACGCGCCTCGTAGGTCTGGCCCCGAGGCGTCTCGAACACAGCTTTGACCGACCAGTATTCGACCGGCTTGAAGGCTTCGATCTCCATCTCGCGTTCAACGATGAGGCGCAGGCAGACCGATTGCACGCGCCCCGCTGAACGGGCACCCGGCAACTTGCGCCACAGAACGGGTGACAGGTTGAACCCTACCAGATAGTCCAGCGCGCGGCGGGCCAGATAGGCCTCGACCAGCGGCATATCGACCTCACGCGGGTTCTGCATCGCGTCGGTCACGGCGTCCTTGGTGATCGCGTTGAACGTCACACGGCTGACTGGCGTGTCCTTCTTGATCGAACGCCGCTTGGTCAGCGCTTCTTGGAGGTGCCAGCTGATTGCCTCGCCTTCTCGATCAGGGTCGGTCGCGAGGATCAGTGCGTTGTCTTCTTTCAGAGCGTCGGCGATCGCCTTGACATGCTTACGGCTGTCATTGCCGACCTCCCATTTCATTGAAAATTCATGCTCGGGATCGACCGACCCATCCTTCGGCGGCAGGTCCCGCACATGGCCATATGAGGCCAAAACGGTGTAGTCGGGGCCAAGATACTTATTGATCGTTTTTGCTTTGGCCGGAGATTCTACAACAACTACGGGCATTTAAGAGGAATCCTCGCTCGACGGATTTTGCGCTTTGTATGACCGTGCAAAATGTGTGGGGCAAGATCGAATTGTCAATGCGTTCGTTTTCACTACTAAAAATACTCTGAATTCAAGCCGGTTCTGGCCGCACCGCTCGCGAAATCCGGTGTCGAATCCGTTCGATAGCTTAGGGGCAAAGTGACAGCAGGCCGCCTGGTTGCCGCTGAATCTTGCCCTCAAGCTCCAGATCGACCAACACAGGGCCGACTTCGCCCGCAGATGCCGCGATGTCCCGGATCAACTGGTCTTCCGCGATCGGAGATGGGCCAAGTCGAGTCAGAATCGCCTCGTGCAAGGCTTGGGGCGTGATTTCGGCTGTGTCTGCCTCGGGTCCAAGGGGTAGGATTTGTTTGGCGGAGGATTGTAGCTGTTGCTTGGGCAAAGCATCAATCACGTCTTCTGCATTGCGGACGAGTATAGCCCCGTCTCGGATCAGCAGATTGCATCCTGCCGCGCGGGCGTCAAAGGGATGGCCGGGCACGGCCAGAACCTCGCGCCCTTGGTCCAGGGCGTCCCGCGCGGTGATCAAGCTGCCGGATTTCGCCGCGGCCTCGACAACGACCACTGCCTGCGCCAGACCCGAGATAATGCGATTGCGGCGCGGAAAATGTCGTGCCTGAGGTGTTGTGCCCATCGGTTGTTCAGATAGGCGAAGACCGGTTTCTGCGATATCTCGCGCAAGATCGGCATTTTCGGCCGGATAAATCACATCTACCCCACCTGCTAACACTGCCACAGTACCGGTCGCCAACGTGGCGAGGTGCGCCGAGGTGTCAATGCCGCGGGCAAGCCCCGAGACCACGACATAGTCTTGCTTACCCAGATCCGTCGCCAACGCCCGCGCCATGCGCGCGCCCAGCGAAGAACAGTTCCGTGCCCCGACCATGGCAATTGCCCGGCGTTTCAAGATCGACGGATCGCCGATTGCCCAAAGCATCGGGGGCGCATCCGAAAGGTCACATAACGCGTAAGGGTAATCGGCGGCCCCAAGGCACAAAAGCCGCGCTTTGGCGACCTTTGCGGCCTTGAGCTCCGCCTCAATTGCGCCGGGCGGGCAGATTTCATAATCCTCGATCCCGGCAGCGCGCGCCATTTCCGGCAACGCGGCCAGCGCGTTCTGCGCCGAGCCATGTTCGCGCAATAAGCGCCGGAATGTTGCCGGCCCTACTTTGCGTGAGCGCAACAGACGGAGCCAGGAAAACCGGTCCTCTTCCGTGGTGGGTGGGAGTGGGGGGTGATTGGAAGAAAGCTGCCCTTCGGTCATCCGATGCTCCGCCTGATTGCAAAACTGGTTTACGGTGCAGCGGGTTAACAGCCTGTGAATCTTAGAAAATTAGATCGGTATTTTTCGAACCCATCCCTCGGAGAGGTGATTATCTCATTGAAAGAAAAAGAGAAAATTCGTGCGAATTTTCTTGGCACACATAGTCCATGGATGAGTTTTTGATTTGACGCGAAGGGTAGTGTGTTAACCCTTCGCGCCTTGATTCTTCTTTTGAGCTGACTCAGGTGGCAGAGCCGCCCACAGTCAGCCCATCCATCAAAACGGTAGGTTGGCCGACACCGACCGGCACCCATTGCCCATCCTTGCCACATGTGCCCATGCCGGGATCCAGCGCCATGTCATTGCCCAGTCCCCGAATGCGTTTTAGCGCCGAGGGGCCGTCGCCAATCAGCGTCGCGCCTTTGACCGGAGCGCCGATCTTGCCGTTCTCGACACGATATGCCTCGGTGCAGGAGAACACGAACTTGCCGTTGGTGATGTCGACCTGGCCACCGCCGAAGCCCACAGCCCAGATGCCGTCTTTGATATCTGCCACCAACGAGGCCGGATCGGCATCGCCACCCAACATGATTGTGTTGGTCATGCGCGGCATCGGTTTATGGGCATAGCTTTGACGCCGGCCGTTCCCGGTTGGAGCAACGCCCATCAGGCGTGCGTTCTGGCGGTCCTGCATATATCCGGTGAGGATTCCATCCTCGATCAGAACTGTACGCGAACTGGGTGTACCCTCGTCATCCACTGATATCGAACCGCGTCGGTCTGCAATCGTCCCATCATCCACGACTGTTACACCTTTCGAAGCGATCTGCTGCCCCATCAGCCCGGCAAAAGCGGAACTGCCCTTGCGGTTGAAATCACCTTCAAGCCCGTGGCCGATGGCCTCGTGCAACAGAATACCGGGCCAACCGGGGCCCAACGCGACTTCCATCACGCCGGCAGGGGCATGGACGGCATCCAGATTGACCATCGCGATCCGCAGAGCCTCACGCGCCTTATCTTGCCAGTCTGAGGGATCGATCAAGCCATCCAGCCCAACACGTCCACCACCTCCTGCAGAACCGCTTTCGCGCCTGCCGTTCTGTTCTACGATAACCGAGATGTTCAGGCGGGTCATCGGGCGTATATCGCGCACCTGCACACCATCGGGGCGAAGAATCTCGACCTCCTGCACTGCAGCGGCAATCGTGGCGCTGACTTGCACAACCCGGGAATCCAGACCACGGGTAAAAGCGTCTATCTCGCGCAGTGTCTCGATTTTGACCGGGAAGGCGGCGGATTCGATCGGGTCTTCATCGGTATATAGCCTGGTATTGGTGGCACGTGGTGGCCCGGCCAGCGTCCCACCACCATCGCCGACCGCCAACCGTGCGGTTTCGGCTGCGCGCTTCAGAGAGGGAATCGAAACATCCGTTGAATGCGCGTATCCAGCCACTTCACCCTGCACCGCGCGAAGACCGAATCCCTCGGAAGCGTCGTAAGAGGCCGTGCGCAATCGACCGTCATCAAACACCAAAGATTCGGATTTGCGCCGTTCTACGAACAGTTCCCCATCCTCGGCGCCATCAGTTGCAGCCTTCAGTACAGCAAGCGCTTCATCCTTGGGAAGAACGCTTTCAAACGGGCGAAACGGGGCCTGAGTCATCAGTTGTGACCTTTCGGGTTTGATCCAGATCAAAAATAGCGTCTGTTTGACGCAAGCATTTTGCTTTATCTACCCGACGGAATATGGTTTTTAACGCGGCCAAAGACAACGGGAGAGGTGCGACCGATTCACACCTTTTCGCGAGAGACGCAAAGATCAAACGATCAGGACAGAAAATGAAGAATGCTTTGATGCTTTCCGGGCTTGCTACGGCCCTCTCCAGCCTTCCCGCCATGGCTCAGGAGCTTGAGATTATTGGCAAGCCGGTTGACGGCGGCATGGGGTTCCAGCCTGCTGCCACCAGCCTTGCTGAAGGGATTCAGTCGCTGGACAACATGATTCTGGTGATCATCACCGCGATCTGTGTGTTTGTTGCGGGTCTGCTGGTTTACTGCATCGTACGCTACAACCAGCGCGTAAACCCGAACCCGGCTCGGTTCTCGCATTACACTCCGGTTGAGATTGCCTGGACTTTGGGCCCGATCCTGATTCTGGTCTTCATCGGGGCTTTCTCGCTGCCGGTTCTTTTCAAGCAACAAGAGATTCCCGAAGGCGACATCACCATCAAAGTCGTGGGGAACCAGTGGTACTGGACCTACGAATATGTCGATCATGACTTTGCCTTCGATAGCTATCTCCTGGGCCACCCGGCCACCCTCGACGAGGGCGCGCGCCCGGCGGATGCCGACGTAACACCGTTTGTTCTGGACGATGCGATGCGGGCGAAGCTGGCCGATGCAGGCTATGGCGAAGACGAATGGCTGCTCGCCACCGACACCGCGGTCGTTGTTCCGGTCGGCAAGATTGTCGTGATGCAGGTTACCGCATCGGACGTGATCCATTCCTGGACCATTCCTTCGTTCGGCGTGAAGCAGGACGGCGTTCCTGGTCGTCTGGCCGAACTGTGGTTCGAAGCAGACAAGGAAGGCGTCTATTTCGGACAGTGCTCTGAGCTGTGCGGTAAAGACCATGCCTATATGCCAATCACCGTCAAAGTGGTCAGCGAAGAGGCATATGAACAGTGGCTGCAGGGTGCGCTTGAAGAATATGCAGGTCAGCCTGCTTCCTTCCAAGTGGCCTCGAACTAAGCCCTTTGCGGCCTAGGTAAACACATGCGGGCTGCGCGGAAATCGCGCAGCTTTTGCCCCGACAAGGACCGGATATGAGCGACGCAAGCTTTAATGCCAGCACCGTCTCTGCGCAAACCCGCGCGGACGAGGCCAGCTTTGGCGATTATTTCGCCCTGCTGAAGCCGCGCGTGATGTCGCTGGTCGTATTCACGGCTTTGGTCGGACTGCTTGCGGCTCCGGTTCCGATACATCCGTTTGTTGGCTTCTGCGCCATCCTGTTCATTGCTATTGGTGGTGGTGCATCCGGCGCACTGAACATGTGGTGGGACGCGGATATCGACCGCGTGATGAAGCGCACCAAAGGCCGCCCGATCCCGTCCGGCAAGGTTGAAGAGGGTGAGGCACTGGCGTTGGGACTGGCTCTGTCTGGCCTGTCCGTCATTATGCTGGGTCTGGCAACCAACTGGTTCGCCGGGGCGTTTCTGGCCTTTACCATATTCTTCTATGTCGTCGTCTATACGATGTGGCTAAAGCGTTCGACACCGCAGAATATCGTGATCGGTGGTGCCGCAGGGGCGTTCCCTCCGGTGATCGGATGGGTCGCGGCCACAGGTTCGATGACGCTTGAGCCGTGGTTGATGTTCGCCCTAACATTCATGTGGACGCCGCCGCATTTCTGGGCTTTGGCGCTGTTTATGCGCTCGGACTACGACGACGCAGGCGTGCCGATGCTGACCGTCACGCACGGTCGACGCGCCACACGCTGGCACATTCTTGTCTATACCGCGCTGCTGGCGGTGCTGGCGGTGGGTACTGCGTTCTCGGATATCGGAGGCCCGATCTATCTGGTGGTCGCACTGGTTCTGAACGGCTTGTTCCTGCGCGGTGCGTGGCAGATTTCCCGTCGAAACGAAGACGATTCCGAAGCCGACAATTTCAAGGTCGAGCGCAGTTTCTTCAAGCTGTCGCTGCTGTACCTCTTCCTGCATTTTGGCGCGATTCTGGCCGAAGCGCTACTGAAACCCTATGGGCTAGGGGGCTGGTCATGAGCTTGCGTAAAAGCCACGAACTGCATCAGCGCCGGTTCAGCCGCAATCTGGGCGTGGGCCTGACACTGGCCGCGTTCATCGTGATCATCTTTGGACTGACGATCGTGAAGGTCTCGGGCACTGATTTCAATATGGCACCACAGGAGGTGCAGAACTGATGGCGCTGACCGGTCCTCAGAAAACTGTTGCGCAGACGGTTGGTGTGGTTGTCCTGATGGGCAGCCTCGCTTGGGCTGCTGTGCCTTTTTATGACTGGTTCTGCCGGGTCACCGGGTTTGGTGGGACCACCGGCGTGGCCGAAGTTGCTCCTGACGAGATTCTGGACCGCACCATCACCGTGCGCTTTGACGCCTCAAAAGCCAAAGACATGGCCTGGGAATTCAAGCCGGTCGAGCGCGAGATGGAAGTCCGCATTGGTGAGACTGGCCTGGCCTTCTATGAAGCCTATAATCCAACCGACCGCCCGATTGCGGGGCAGGCGTCGTACAATGTCGCCCCGTATTCTGCCGGTGGATATTTCCAGAAAATTGCCTGTTTCTGCTTTGAAGAGCAGGTTCTGCAGCCCGGAGAGCGGGTTGAGATGCCGGTGACTTTCTTCGTCGACCCGGAAATGGTCGAAGATTTGGAAGCCAAGTATGTGCATACGATCACTCTGTCGTATACATTCTACGAAATTGACCTGCCCGAGGGCTTTGCCGCCCTTGACGTGCAGGCTGAGACAAACAAGAACTAACGCCTGTAGGTGAGGGACGCTGATGGCACACGCAAAAGACCATGATTACCACATTCTGAACCCGTCAATCTGGCCACTGATCGGCGCGGTAAGCGGATTTGTGATGCTGTTCGGGGCCGTTCTTTGGATGCACGGGATCACCCCGTGGATCTTCTGGATGGGGCTGGTCGGGGTTCTTTATACCATGTTTGCATGGTGGTCCGAAGTCGTGGTCGAAAGCCGTCAGGGCGATCATACGCCGGTCGTGCGTATTGGCCTGCGCTACGGCTTTATCCTGTTCGTGATGTCCGAGGTGATGTTCTTCTTCGCCTGGTTCTGGTCGTTCTTCAAACATCGCATGTATCCGATGTACGACTATGCCGGTACTGAATACATCCAGCCGGATATCCACGCCGTTGATCCGTTCCACCTGCCACTGATCAACACTTTGGTCCTGTTGCTGTCAGGTTGTGCGATTACTTGGGCCCACCACGCGCTTGTTCATGACAATGACCGCAAGGCGCTGATCAATGGTCTGGCCATTGGTATCGTTCTGGGCATCGCCTTTACTGCGCTTCAGGCGTTTGAATACTATGAGTTACTGGCCCATGAGGGTTGGGAGTTCGGTGGCGATCAGTTCTATTCGAACTTCTTCATGGCAACCGGTTTCCACGGCGCGCATGTGATTATCGGCACCATCTTCCTGTCGGTCTGTCTGATCCGCGCCCTGAAGGGGGACTTTACGCCCGAGAAACACGTCGGTTTCGAGGCTGCCGCTTGGTACTGGCACTTCGTTGACGTCGTCTGGCTGTTCCTGTTTTTCGCCGTCTACATCTGGGGTCAGGCCCCGCTGATGTAACGCCACGCAGGTGATCCAATTGCAAAAGCCGCCCCACGGGGCGGCTTTTTCTCAATCAGGGGCGCAAGATTGCGCCCCATACAATTACATGGTTGCACTTCGGTTCACGTGCCCCTTAACAAGGCGCCGGTTCACGCAACAAGGTCTGATCCCAATATGCGTCGCATTCTGTTTCTGCTGATCTTCGGCTTTGCCGGTCTGGGCCTGCTGCTGTCGCTGGGCACTTGGCAACTGCAGCGGCTGACCTGGAAACAGGAGGTGCTGGCCGAGATCGAAAGCCGCATCGCTGCCGATCCTGTCGCCTTGCCATTGCAGGTGTCCGAAGATGCGGACAAATACCTGCCGGTGACGGTCACAGGCGAGATCGAACCGGGCGAGATCCACGTTTTGGTTTCGGTCAAGCAGGTGGGGCCGGGGTATCGGATCATCCAGTCCTTTGCCACCAACGACCGGACTATTCTGGTGGATCGCGGCTTTGTGCCGACCACAGCCAAGCAGGCTGTTCGCCTGACTGGCCCGATGGAAATCACCGGCAACCTGCACTGGCCCGATGAAGTTGATGGCTACACGCCTGACGCAGATATTGGCGGCAACATCTGGTTCGCCCGTGATGTGCCCAGTCTGGCCGCCGCGCTGGGGGCTGAGCCGGTGTTGCTGATTGCCCGCTCGGAAACCGATCCGAATGTAACGCCAATGCCGGTGGATACGGCGGGCATCCCCAACGATCATTTGCAATATGCAATCATCTGGTTTGGTCTTGCTCTGGTCTGGGCCGCAATGACCGGATACTTCCTGTGGCGCAGCTGTGCCAATTCCGAAAGTGACGCGACATGAAATACATCTCAACCCGCGGGCAGGCGCCCGAACTGACCTTTGAAGAGGCGATGCTGACCGGACTGGCCCGTGATGGTGGTCTGTACTTGCCCGCTGAAATTCCGGTGATGTCGCAGGACGAAATTGCTGCGTTGGCTGGCTTGTCCTACGAAGAAATCGCATTCCGCGTGATGTGGCCCTATGTGAGTGGCTCGTTCTCTGATGATGAGTTCAAAGATATCATAGCGCGCGCTTATGAGGGCTTCGGCCATGACGCCCGCGCGCCCTTGAAGCAGCTGAACGAGAACCATTTTCTGCTGGAGCTGTTTCACGGACCCACACTGGCCTTCAAAGATTTTGCCATGCAGCTAATCGGCCAGCTGTTCCAGGTCGCGCTCAAACGGCGCGAAGATCGCGTTACCATTGTCGGCGCGACGAGCGGTGACACCGGTTCTGCCGCAATCGAAGCGTTCCGTGGCCTGGATGCGGTGGATGTGTTCATCCTGTTCCCGCATGGCCGTGTTTCAGAAGTGCAGCGCCGTCAGATGACTACGCCTGCAGACAGTAATGTGCACGCTTTGGCGGTAGACGGCGATTTCGATGATTGTCAGGCAGCGCTCAAAGACATGTTCAACGACTTTGATTTCCGCGACGGTGTGAAACTTGCAGGCGTCAATTCGATCAACTTCGCCCGCGTGTTGGCACAGATCGTTTACTATTTCTCCGCCGCCGTCAGCCTCGGCGCGCCACATCGCAAGGTCAGCTTTACCGTGCCGACAGGGAATTTCGGCGATATCTTCGCAGGCTATCTGGCCAAACGTATGGGGCTGCCCGTCGATCGTCTGGTGGTGGCGACCAACCAGAACGACATCCTGCACCGTTGCCTCTCAGGCGAGGGGTATTTCAAGGGTGACACGATCCCTTCGATCAGCCCGTCGATGGATATTCAGGTTAGCTCGAACTTTGAACGTGCACTGTACTACGCCTATGGCGAAGATGGCGGCGCAGTCGCTCAGTTGATGGACGAACTCAAGAGCGGAGGCTTCAATGTCAGCCAAGGCGCGATGGAGGCTCTGCGAGAAAGCTTTGACTCGGGCCGCGTTTCTGAGGACGAGACGCTTGAGACGATCAGGCGCACGATGGTCCACAGCGCCGAGTTGGTTTGTCCGCACACCGCCGTTGGGATCAAAGTGGCTGAAGACCACCGCGCTGCCGATGTGCCCATGATCACGCTCGCAACCGCGCATCCCGCGAAGTTCCCGGCAGCCGTCGAGAAGGCAAGCGGCGAACATCCGCCTCTTCCATCCCGCATGTCTGATCTGTATGAACGTCCGGAACGGGTGACCCGCGTTGCGAACGATCTGGGTGCCCTTGAGGATCATATCAGAAGGCATATTGCTGAGTGACAGTCAGACAGGACCAACTGAAGAACGGATTTCGTGTCGTCAGTGAACATATGCCGGGGCTGCAATCTGCGGCCATCGGCATCTGGGTAACCGCCGGTGGGCGGCACGAGCGGATCGAGCAGAACGGTATCGCGCATTTCCTTGAGCATATGGCGTTCAAGGGAACCCAGCGGCGTTCTGCGCTGCAAATCGCCGAAGCGATCGAGGATGTGGGCGGGTACATCAACGCCTATACCTCGCGCGAAGTTACGGCCTATTATGCACGCGTATTGAAGGACGATGTGGCGCTGGCCATGGATGTCATCGGCGACATCGTCCTGAACCCGGTATTCGACCCGCGCGAGATCGAGGTCGAGCGCGGCGTGATCCTGCAGGAAATCGGTCAGGCCTATGATACGCCGGACGATGTAATCTTTGACTGGCTGCAAGAGCAGAGCTATCACGACCAACCCCTTGGCCGCACCATTCTGGGCCCGACCGAGCGCGTCAGTACGTTTTCCCGCGAGGACTTGTCTGGTTTCGTGGCCGAACACTACGGGCCGGAACAGATGATCCTGTCTGCAGCTGGAGCTGTGGACCACGATGCGCTGATGAAACTGGCCGAAGAGATGTTCGGCCACCTGCAGCCGCGCAAGGGTCTGATCCCCGACGCTGCGCGGTTCACTGGTGGTGAGGCGCGGCAGGAGAAAGAACTGGAGCAGGCGCATTTCGCGCTGGCGCTGGAAAGTCCGGGCTATCGCGATGATGCGATCTATACGGCTCAGATTTACTCGACCGCTCTGGGTGGAGGCATGTCCTCGCGCTTGTTTCAGGAAGTGCGCGAAACTCGCGGGCTTTGTTATACGATCTTTGCTCAGACCGGTGCTTATGCGGATACCGGTACGACAACGATTTACGCAGGCACCTCGGCCGATCAGGTGGGCGAATTGGCGACGATTACCATCGACGAGATGAAGCGCGCTGCCGAAGACATGAGCGCAGAAGAGGTTGCCCGTGCGCGGGCCCAGATGAAGGCCGGGATGCTGATGGGGCTGGAAAGCCCATCGAACCGGGCCGAACGTCTGGCGCGACTGGTGCAGATCTGGGGACGTGTGCCCTCGCTTGAGGACACCGTGGCCAAGATCGATGCGGTCAGCACCGAGGACGTGCGTGCCTTTGCCGAAGACATGGCAGTCAAAGCCCCGGCCGCGCTGGCGCTTTATGGCCCGGTCTCGGGTGCACCGTCACTGGCTGACTTACAGGAGAGGCGCGCGGCTTGATGCTGTTAGGCAGACGCAAGCTGAAACTCGAAACCGAGCGCTTGACGCTGCGCCCGCCCATGCATTCCGACTTCAACGACTGGACCGCCTTGCGGCGTGCTTCAAAGGACTATCTGGTGCCGTGGGAGCCGGTTTGGGCCAAGGACCATCTGAGCCGAAAGTCGTTTACCAACCGGGTCTATTGGGCCCAGCGCTCAGTCGCGAGTGGAACGGCGATACCTCTGTTCCTGTTTCGTCGCACAGACAATATTCTGCTGGGGGCGATCACGTTGGACAATGTTCGCCGTGGTCCGGCGCAGGCTGGCACCTTGGGTTATTGGACCGGGCAAGCCTTTGCGCGTCAGGGGTTCATGCGCGAAGCAATTGGCGCCGTTGTTCATCACGCCTTCACCCGTCTTGATTTAAGCCGGATCGAGGCCGCGTGTTTGCCTGAGAACAAGGCCTCTCGCGGTCTGCTGGAAAGCTCAGGCTTCAAATACGAAGGCGTGGCGCAGTCTTATCTGCAGATCAATGGGCGCTGGCGAACACATGTTCTGTATGCCAGCCTAAGGTCCGATCGTCGGGGCAAGACTGAGGCAGGCTAGAGGGCTCTGCCGCCAGGCATGGCAAGCCTCCTGTCCTGGAGATATCCGTGGCCAGATCAACAAGGGCATGACTTGTTGGCCCATTGCGCTACACTTGCCCTATGTGGCGGTTTGTTGCGGGACTGATGATGATTGCAGGCGGGGCTGTGGCGCAGGAGCGGCGGCCTAGTCACTGCATCGCCATCGCAGATGCGGCACCGGGGATTGAATATCTTCACAAAGCGGCGTGGCAGGATCCCGTGCCCGAGTTTTCGGTTCGTATCAGCTATGTCGCGCATGCATCGTTTCTGATCCAGACACAGGGCGGGCTGAACGCGGTGACCGATTTCACCGGTTTTATCGGCGGCGCTGCGCTAATTCCTGACGTGGTCACAATGAACCATGCGCACAGCACCCACTGGACTGCCCATCCCGATCCGGCCATCCCGTATGTCTTGCCGGGCTGGGGCGAGTTCGGCGAAGGCATCGAGCACCATCTTGATCTGGGTGAGATGCTGATTCGCAATGTGTCGACCGATATCCGTTCGGCCTATGGCGGTATTGAAGATCGCGGAAACTCGATCTTTGTGTTCGAGGTCGAGGGGTTGTGCATCGGCCATCTGGGGCATCTGCATCACATTCCGTCGGATGAACAATTCGCTGCACTGGGTCGGCTGGATGTGGTCATGGCGGCGGTGGACGGAGGCACCACGATGCCCTTGCCCGAGATGGTTCAGGTTCTGAAACGCCTCAAAAGCTCGGTCATTATCCCGATGCATTGGTTCTCGGACTTTTCGATCCAGCGGTTTTTGGTGGATATTCGGGATGAATTCCCGGTTGAACGGGATGGGGTGTCCGAGATTGTCGTCTCGTTGCGCACGCTGCCCGACAGGCCGACGGTTGTGGTGCTGGAGCCTCAGTACCTGATAGAGCTGGAATAGGGCTTGTCGCGGCCCGTGGCCTTTGGCAGGGAAGAGCCATGAAACTGAACCCTGCAGACAGCCGCCTTGCCGAAGCAATCAGAGCCCGATTGGGTGCTGACGTTTTGCGCCCGATTGCAGATCGTTACCTTGAAGAGCCGCGTCAGCGGTTTGTCGGGCAGCCCGGTTTGCTTGCCTTGCCACGCACTGTGGAAGATGTGTCGGCTCTGGTGCAATTGGCCGCAGACGCTCGGGTGCCTGTTGTCCCTTATGGCGGCGGCACCGGTCTGGTAGGAGGGCAGGTTGTTCCGGATGGTCCTGTCCCTTTGATCGTTTCCCTGGAACGGATGACGGCGATACGGGCGACTTACCCCACCGAGAACATACTTGTGGCCGAGGCCGGTGCGATTCTGGCCGACGTCCAGGCCGCCGCTGAAGATGCGGACCGTCTATTTCCCCTGTCGCTGGCTGCGCAGGGTTCTTGCCGGATTGGCGGCAATCTGGCCACCAATGCGGGTGGCGTGAATGTGTTGCGCTATGGCAATGCGCGCGATCTGTGCCTGGGGCTTGAGGTGGTATTGCCCAGTGGTGAGATCTGGCATGGGCTTAGCCGGTTGCGTAAGGACAACACCGGTTATGACCTGCGTAACCTGATGATCGGGTCCGAAGGGACACTTGGCATAATTACGGCGGCGGCGTTGAAGCTGTTCCCGCGACCCAGGGGCGTTGGAACCGCAATGTTTCAGGTCTCCTCACCCGAGGCTGCCATTGATCTGTTGTCAGTGGCGCGGGATCAAGTGGGGGAAGCGGTCAGTACGTTTGAGTTGATCCATGGGCAGGGACTCAAATTCCTGACCGAGGTTTTGCCCGACGTGCGGCAACCCTTTGCGGCAAAACCGGAATGGAGTGTGTTGATCGAGCTGGGCCTGTCTGTCGGCCAAGACCCTTCGGACATGCTTGAGGCGATTTATGTCGCCGCTGATGAGCGCGATCTGGTCCGCGATGCGGTCATCGCGCAGAGCGAAGCACAGCGGTCAGATCTCTGGGCCGTGCGCGAGCGCATCCCCGAGGCCAACCGGCTGATCGGGTCAGTTTCCAGCCATGATATCTCGGTCCCGATTTCCCGCATTCCAGAGTTCATTCGGCGCGGTGCGGATGTGGTGGCTGGGCAGGGGCCGTTTCGCGTGAACTGCTTTGGACATCTGGGCGACGGTAATCTGCACTATAACGTGTTTCCACCTGCCGGGCAGGATAAGGCGGAGTTTGTCGCACAGCGGGGCGCGGTCAAACGCGCGGTACATGATCTGGTTCAAGAATTTGGTGGATCGGTCAGCGCCGAACACGGTGTTGGTAGGCTCAAGACAGATGATCTGGAACGCTATGGTGATCCGGTCAAGTTGCAGGCCATGAGGGCGATTAAAACAGCGCTTGATCCTCAGGGGATTATGAACCCCGGGGCGGTTCTGGCCTAATAGACGCGCCCCGGACGTATACCGGGGCGCTGCGGTTCTTTACGACGCGGGCAGAATGACCTTGTCGATCACATGGATCACGCCGTTCTCGGCTTCGATATCGGCTTGCACAACGTTGGCATCATTCACCATGACGCCATTGTCGAGATCGATGGTGATATCTCCGCCCTGCACGGTGGCGGCGGTCATGTCATCGGACAGATCACCCGACATCACTTTGCCCGGGACAACGTGATAGGTCAGCACTGCGACCAACTGGTCCTTGTTTTCGGGCTTCAGAAGATTTTCGACCGTGCCCTCGGGCAGCGCTGCAAAAGCCTCATCCGTTGGGGCGAAAACGGTGAACGGCCCTTCGCCTTTCAGCGTTTCAACCAGTTCGGCGGCCTGAACGGCAGCGACGAGCGTTTCAAAACTGCCCGCGCCCACCGCAGTATCGACGATATCCTTGGCGTGCCCATCTGCCAAAGCAGAGGTGGTCAACAGAAAACTGGCAACTCCAGCAACAGCGAATTTGCGCAACATGACATGATTTCCCTTGTTGAGAATGCCTTAGGTGGCATCATTCGGGGTACGCAGTCAGGTCGCGACAAGATCACAGAATCCAGAGGCAACTGTTTCTTGAATGTGACCCCAATCGCGCTAAGCCTGCGGCGCACGCGATTTCCAGTCACGAGTTTGTGAAGTTTGTGGAGATCAGAGCCCTTCGAACTCGCACAGAACGTGCACGTCCATGCCCAAATCTTCCAGCGCTTTGCGACCACCCAATTCGGGCAGATCGATGATGAACGCGCATGAGATGATCTCGCCGCCCAGCCGTTCGATCAGCTTGATCCCCGCGGCGGCGGTGCCTCCGGTAGCCAGAAGATCATCAACGACCAGGATCTTCTCACCCGGCTGGATGGCGTCATCGTGAATTTCGACGATCGCCTCGCCATATTCCAGCTTGTAGTCCTGGCTGATCGTGGTGCCGGGCAGTTTGCCCTTTTTGCGGATCGGCACGAATCCAACGCTCAGCTGGTGGGCAATCGCACCGCCCAGAATAAAGCCGCGCGCCTCAAGGCCCACAACTTTGTCGATTCGCTCACCGGCGTAAGGGTGCAACATCTGGTCGATTGCCATGCGGAACCCACGCGGGTCGGCAAACAGGGTGGTGACATCGCGGAACATGATCCCTTCATGCGGGAAATCGACGATGGTCCGAATGTAATCCTTGACCGTTTTGTTTCTGGACATGGGCCACCCCTTTGGCATCAAACACGCGCGGGGTATTTCGCCCATAAGGTGGGGTCATGCAAGAGAACTCTGGCCCCTGCGGCTACTTGCTGCGGCCGCGCATGGCGTTAGGCAGGCCGTAGTAGCGATACAGCGCGTTCGGAAGCCAGGACAGGTGCGGCTTGCGCCAGTTGCGTTGATCCCGAAGAAGAATGGCTTGCGCGACATGAAGGTTCATTGCTTTAATCTCACTTTTGCTGTTATGTGCGCGATATCTACATTTTATATTCTATGTATATACAATGCATCTCGCTTAGAATCAAGGGCAGGACGGGGACTGGACGTGTGACCAAGAAAGATGGAAAGAAATCTACCAAGAAAAACAGTCAGTTGATTTTGCGTCTCGACAAGGATGAGCGCGATGCATTCGTCGAGTTGTGCAGGGATCTGGACACCTCCGCCGCCCGCGAAATTCGCCGGTTTATCCGGGGGTTCATGAAGGAAAACGCTGAAAACTGAAATCACGCCGGGCGGCGCAGAACCGCTGTGGCGATGCCCATTCCGATCAGGGTCAACCCTCCGAACCGGGTCATGGTCGTGATGACATTCGCGCGTCCGATCATCCGGCGCAGCTTGTCCGCCAGCAGCGCGTAGGCCAGCGCGTTCAACCCCGCGAGACCCACAAATGTTGCGATCAGGATCGCGAATTGCGGACCCAAAGGCTCGGCTGGACGCAAGAATTGCGGTACGAAAGCGATGAAGAAGGCAATGGATTTCGGGTTCAGCGCGGTGACTGCAGCGGCATGGCCAAAAACACTGCGGGCGGTCACGTCACGTTCGGTTTCAATTGCTTGCAGCCCGCCCGACGGTGCGCTGCGCAGGAGTTTTACACCCAGCCAGACCAGATAGGCTGCCCCAACCCATTTCAGCACGGTAAACAGTGTGGCAGAGGCCAGCACCAGCGCCCCCAGCCCCAGCAGCGACGCGGTCATCGCCACCAAATCCCCCAATGCGACCCCAGTGGCCGAGGCAACCGCCACACTGCGTCCTTTCGACAGCGCATAGCTAAGCACCAGCAACACGGTCGGGCCTGGGATCAGCAGCAGCGCAGTCGAAGCGGCCACAAAGGCCAGCCAGATTTCAATGGACATGGAGTATCCTATTAGAGTGTTTCCCACACCAAGCCTTGGCACGACGTATTGGTCAAGGCTTTGCGGGCACATTCTCGTGGTGAAACACCGGCTCCAACGGGTTGGCGTTCGGATTTGCGAAGCCGGGGTCGCCTAAATACCGAGGACATGGGGCAGGGAATTCAGGCGTGCAATGCGATCTGGGATTGCCGCAACAGGTTTAAGATTGGATGAAGCTTGGCTTATGCATCTTGAAACGCCTCCAATGTACCCCACTCTCGCAATGCGACCCAAAGGAGGGAGCCATGGTTCAAACCCAACACGCTGAGGCCGATACCGGCCGCGCCAGATCCGGTGTCGAGCGCCTCAAAAGCATCTTGGTAGGACTGCTGTTGGCCGGGGCGATCTTGTATGCGGGCGTCCTCGGATACATGTTTTTCAACCAGCAATCTCTGCTGTACAAACCCGAAGGTACGTTACCGGATCCGGCTTCGGTGGGGTTGTCGGATGTTGATGCGCTGTCGCTGACAATGGCTGATGGTACTGCCCTGACGGTCTGGGCTGCACCCGCTGCAATCCCGGATGCACCGACCCTCCTATTCTTCCACGGCCAAAGCGGCAATCTGGGGGACCGTGCTGAACGGCTGCGCGAAATCCTCAACTCGGGCTACGGGCTGCTTGCCCCCAGCTATCGCGGCTTTCCGGGCAGCGAAGGCGAGCCCTCGGAACTGGCGCTGATCTCTGATGGAGTTCAGCTCTATGACAGGCTGGCGGGTCAGGGCGAAGCTGTGGTGCTGCACGGTCAGAGCCTCGGCACCGGCATTGCTGCCGCTGTGGCAGCCGAGCGTCCCGATGCAGAACTTCTGGTGCTTGAGGCCCCGTTCACTGCAACCGTTGATGTCGCGGCGGAACGCTATCCTTTCCTGCCGGTCTCAGCCTTGATGAGGGATCAGTTCGCCACACGTGATCTTATCGAACAGATCTCGGTGCCGACGTTGATTTTTCACGGCACCGAGGATGAAACTATTCCACTGCATCACGGAAAAGCTCTGGCCGAGATGTCCGATACCGCGCAGATTTACGTGATCCCCGACGGTACCCACAACGATTTGTGGTCGCATGGCCTATGGGACGAGGTGCAAAAGAACCTGTCTCAGAACTGAGTTCATAACACCCGCCCAGCCACAGCATCCAGCTTGGCCAACAATTCCGGATCGCGCTTTTCAGGCGCGGTCAGGATGGCATACTCCAGCGCCCGGTCGCAGCCATGCGGGCAGGGCGCACGGTCGGTCCCCAGCAGAGTGGGTAGACCTTTGACCAATGCCCGGCCTTTTTCCGCATTACCGGTCAGCGTGGCGATGATGGCGGCCACGTCGACTTCACCGTGATCAGGGTGCCAGCTGTCATAGTCGGTGACCATGGCAATTGAGGCATAACAAAGCTCGGCCTCGCGGGCGAGTTTCGCTTCGGGCATGTTGGTCATGCCGATCACGTCGCACCCCCATTGTTCGCGATATAATTTGGATTCCGCCAATGACGAGAATTGCGGTCCTTCCATCGCCAGATAGGTTCCACCTCGGTGGATGGTGATACCAGCCGTCTTGCCAGCAGTCTCACAAGCGTCCGACAGGCGCGGGCAGGTCGGATGCGCAACACTGACATGGGCGACGCAGCCAGTCCCGAAAAAGCTCTTTTCACGGGCAAATGTTCGATCGATGAACTGATCCACGATCACGAAATCACCCGGCGCCATATGTTCGCGGAACGACCCGCAGGCCGAGACTGAGATTACATCCGTTACGCCAAGCCGTTTCAACGCGTCGATATTGGCGCGATAGGGCACCTCGGTCGGCGAGTGCACATGTCCGCGACCGTGACGCGGCAAGAAGGCCATTTCGACCCCATCCAGCGACCCGGTCAGGATCTGATCCGACGGATCGCCCCATGGCGTTTCTACTGTGACCCACTCGGCATTCTCCAGACCATCGATGTCATAAATGCCCGATCCTCCAATGACGGCGATTATTGTTTGGGTCACGAGTGCTCTCCATTGAAAATTCCTGCTGTGTGAGTTCTGCGGGCCACAGCTTCATTTGACAAGTGGGTTCAACGGTTTGTGTGTGCTTGGGTCAAGCTATGCGCAGGGCGCATATCAGGGTCCCGCCTGGCGCGGTATCTCAAGACCGGTTTGACCGCTAGAAGGCCCCTTTCGCGCGAACAAAACCGACCAACAGGACCGATCCATGCCCCGAGCCATGCTGGCAAGCTTTGCCAATCGTATAGCCAAACCCGATTTGCGCTGGGTCCCGGATGAGGGATTGACCTTTTCCCGCCTGCGGATCGAACTGCTGTCCGGTCTCACCGTCGCCTTGGCGCTGGTCCCCGAAGCCGTGGCCTTTGCCTTTGTCGCCGGGGTGCACCCTCTGGTCGGGCTTTACGCGGCGTTTCTGGTCGGTCTGATCACTGCGTTGATCGGTGGTCGCCCCGGCATGATCTCGGGCGCGACCGGGGCGCTTGCGGTTGTCATGGTCGCACTGGTCGCACAACACGGGGTCGAATACCTGTTCGCAACGGTGGTGCTGATGGGGATTATGCAGATCATCGCAGGTGCGATGCATTGGGGCCGGTTCATCCGACTTGTGCCGCATCCGGTGATGCTGGGCTTTGTGAACGGCCTGGCGATTGTGATCTTTCTGGCGCAGCTGGGGCAATTCAAAGTGCCCGGAACCATGGAAAATACCGGCCACGGCATGGGCGGTGGCGAGTGGCTTTCAGGCCTACAGCTCTACACAATGCTGGGTCTGGTTGCTCTGACCATGGCTGTGATCTGGATCATGCCCCGCATCACCCGCGTCATCCCAGCGCCTCTGGCCGGGATTTTTGTTGTCGCTGCTTTGGTCATTGGCATTGGGCTGGACGTCCCGCGTGTCGGTGATCTGGCTTCGATCGAAGGCGGCCTGCCCAGCTTCCATATACCTATGGTGCCGCTGAACTGGGAGACCTTTGAAATCATCCTGCCCTATGCCCTGATCCTTGCCGCAATCGGTCTGATTGAATCCCTGCTGACGCTGAACCTTGTGGGTGAGATTACCGGCAAGCGCGGTGGTGCCTCGCAGGAATGTATCGCGCAAGGCACAGCGAACGTGGTCACTGGCTTCTTCGGCGGTATGGGCGGTTGTGCGATGATCGGTCAGTCGATGATCAACGTGAAGTCAGGCGGGCGCACGCGTATCGCAGGTATCGCTGCAGCGCTATTTCTGTTGCTCTTCATCCTCGTGGGTTCGCCTCTGATCGAGCAGATTCCACTGGCCGCACTTGTCGGTGTGATGTTCATGGTGGTGATCGGAACCTTCGCCTGGAATTCGCTGAAGATCATGCGCAAGGTGCCTTTGATGGATGCGTTCGTGATCGTACTGGTGACAGTCGTCACCGTGATGGAAGACCTTGCGGTGGCTGTTGTGGTAGGTGTGATTGTCTCTGCCCTGGCTTATGCATGGAATAACGCCAAACGCATCCACGCGGTTACGCGCGACTCGGAAACGGAAGAAGGGGCGAAGGTCTATGAAATTCAGGGCCCGCTGTTCTTTGGCTCGTCCGAGGGCTTCGTGGAGCTGTTCGACGTAAGAAACGACCCCGAGACCGTCATCATCGACTTTGCAGCCAGCCGTGTGGTGGACCAATCCGCGCTGCAGGCTATCGAAAACATCGCCGCCAAATACGAAGCGGCTGGCAAACGCGTCATGCTGCGGCACCTGAGCCGTGACTGTCATACACTGCTGAACAAGGCCGGCCATCTGATGGTCGACAGCGATGATGACCCGGATTACGAACTGGCTGTGGATTATTCGGTCCGCACCGGTATTCTGGGCGGGCACTGAATACGCGAAAGGGCGGCCGGATTGGCCGCCTTATATCTCAGAAGCAATGCGCTCCAACGCATCGATATTGCCTGAAAGCAAGGCATCTTCGGCCCGAGTGATGGTTTCTGCGGGCCAATCCCACCATCGCAAGTCTTGCAGCCTTTCAATCACATCGCGATCAAAACGATAGCGCCGGACTTTTGCCGGATTTCCGGTAACGACTGCATAGGGTGGAACCTGACCCCGCACGACCGAGCCTGCGCCAACAATCGCGCCATTTCCGATCTGCGCTCCGGGTAAAATCAAAGCTCCGTAACCGATCCAGACATCGTGCCCGATAACGGTATCACGTGTATCAGGCTGGTAGCCTGACATGCGATCCGGATCGAAGATTGGAAATGGAAAGCAGGTCAAGCCATCGGTCGCGTGATTTGCGGAGGCAGTGATAAACCTTACTCCATGAGCGATTTGGCAGAACTTGCCCAGCATCAGCTTTTCTTCTGAAAAGGGAAACAGATACGGTGCAAGCCGCTGCGCCCAGTCCTTCGGTGCATCGAAATCCGACGCATAAGTGTAAGCTCCTGCCTCAAAGCGGGGATGATCGATGGCCTGAGACAGAAACACTGTTCCGTTGTGGCTAGAGCCGTCGGGCAGAACAATCGGATATCTGCGTGTAGGATCAGGCAGTGGCATTAGTCATCCGGGCGTGAAAGGCTGAACAATTCTGTCACCACAGAATAGTCCCGATAACCCAACCGCGCGAGCGGGTTGAATGAGGTCACGTCAAATTTGCCGTCACGGATGTGGTCATCGTGCAGGTGCACACCAGTGACCTCTCCGAACACCACCCGATTGGACTCACCCGGCAGAGTTACGATCTGGGTAAGTTTGCATTCCAGCGCTGCGGGCGCTCCCTCGACCCGAGAGCAATTTATGGTTTCGCATTCAACGGGTGTCAGCCCAGCATGAGTGAACTCGTCGACGTGCTTTCCCAAACCCTCTGAGCTGGCATTCATTGCGTCGCGATGCGCATGGGCCACCACGTTGACGCAGAATACCTTCGTGGCCTCGATATTGGCGATGCTGTCCTTGCCGCCATCCTGATCGTGTTTGGAGCCGGTTGAGGCGAACATCACCTGGGGCGGTGTATAAGCGACACCATTGAAGAAGGAATACGGGGCCAGGTTGTTGATCCCGTCAGCATCGCGCGTCGAAATCCAGCCGATAGGGCGTGGGGTTATGATGGCGTTGAAGGGGTTGTGTGGCAGGCCGTGGCCGTCTTCGGGGCGATAGAACATATGGACTCCAAGCGTTTGCCCAAGGCCTATCGAAGTGCTAGGGCGATTTCCAGCAAGGATAAGAGGGCGCGCGTGCAGCAATTCAAGATCAGGCCGGAAGAGCCGGAAGACTGGTGGGAGGTCGAAGCGCTCTATGACCTGTGCTTTGCTCCGGGGCGCGAGGCGTTGTCGTCTTATCGTCTGCGCGATGACGTGCCGCCTGTCGCTGGCCTGTCGCAGGTCGCGCGCGATGGGCAGGGCATTCTGGCTGGTGCAATCCGGTTTTGGCCCGTGCATGTGGGTGAACATGACGCGCTGCTGCTAGGTCCAGTGGCGGTCCACCCGACCCATCAAGGCGAAGGGTTGGGCGGATATCTGATCCATCAGGGGGTAGAGGCCGGACGCGCCAAAGGGTGGGATCGCGTCATGCTTGTGGGCGATGCGCCCTATTATGCCCGGTTCGGGTTCACCCCGCTGACGGGTGTCGAAATGCCCCCGCCCACCAACCCTGATCGCATACTGGGTTTGGAACTGATCCCCGGAGTTTGGTCCGAAATTCAGGGGCTTGTTAGTCGCTGGACCCGTTGACCCATTGAAAACCCGCTGCAAAGTCCCGATGTTTTCAGGACAGGAGGGCACAGATGCAGGACGTGGTTCTTGTCGAAAAACTCGATCCTGAGGCCGAGCTTGATCGGCTTGCGCAGCTGTACGGTGCGGCAGGTGGCGCAGGAGTGAATCTGCTGAACAAGCTTGGTGGTTCGGCGGAATCCTTATTGGATCAGTTACCTAAGCCGGTGCGAGAAGGTCTGACCGAAGCAACCGAACAGGCGCTTTGGCTTGCCATGCATGCGGCCGAAGGCTCTCGGCGTGCCGTGCCGGACCAGAAACCATGGGTCAACACAGCCTTGACTACTGCCATGGGCGCAGCCGGAGGTCTGGGTGGAGTGTCCACAGCACTTGTCGAGCTGCCCGCGACAACCGCCATGATGCTGCGCGCGATCCAAGGCGCAGCGATGCGGGAAGGATTTGATCCGACCGCCGAGAACGTGAAATTCGACTCGATCCGAGTGTTGTCAGCCGCAGGTCCTTTGGCCGAGGATGACGGGGCTGATCTGGGCTTTTTCTCAATGCGCATGACCCTGACCGGACCGACCATGCAACGCCTCATTGCGATGGTGGCGCCGCGCCTGTCCGTAGTGCTGGGCCAGAAGCTGGCGGCGCAGTCTGTACCGTTGCTTGGGGCGCTTGCCGGGGGCGGTACAAATTTTGTCTATACCCGCTACTACCAGCAGATCGCGCATGTGCATTTTGGGCTGCGTCGATTGGCGATTGATGCCGACATCCCTCATGACGAGCTGGTGCGGCGTTTGTCGGGGCGGATGGCTCTGAACAAGGGGGCTTTCCCGTAAAGCTTGGCAGACTCTGCCGGATATGATAAATATCACTTTATAAACCGCAACATAAGCGGAGTGAGCAGTGGATATGAACCGTGTTTGACGGGCGCAGTAGTGGTGCGATTGCCGGGCTTTCGGCAGAAAACCTCTCCCTTTCCGGGGCGCTGCCTGTTTATGCTCAATCCGCTGCGCTTTGCTATCGTACCAATGATGACCTGCCAGAGATTTTGTTGATCACAACGCGCAGGGCGCGGCGCTGGATCATTCCCAAGGGTTGGTTGATCAACGGGCTGACCCCTTCTGAAACAGCCGCCCGCGAGGCCTGGGAAGAGGCTGGTGTTTTGGGGCAGTGCGGAAGCGAAAGTCTTGGTCGGTTTGCCTATATCAAGAACCGGCCTGGCAAGCCATCGGCGCTGTGTCTGGTTGATGTGTTTCCGCTGCATGTGCAGCGATTGGAGGCGCAGTTTCCCGAAGCGGGTGAGCGCAGGCGCAAATGGGTTTCGCCCAAAAAGGCATCGTTGAAGGTGTCGTCGCCCGATCTTGCTGCGCTTTTGGGTGGATTCGGGTTGCATCGGCAATAGCGGGCCAAGATCAAGACTTGATATTGCCATGTTGGTCGGTATCTATTCGCCAACCGGATTTTGGATGTGATATGATTCAATACGCATTGAAATGCAGCAATGACCACAGCTTTGACAGTTGGTTTCAATCCGCAGCCGCCTTTGACAAACTGTCAGCGGCCGGGTTGGTAACCTGCGCGGTATGCGGCTGCGACAAGGTGGAAAAGGCGGTGATGACACCGCGTGTCCGGCCTGCGCGCAAGGCGGTGACCGAGGTTGCACCAGCGCAGCCTTCTGCGGATGAGATCAGCATGGCAACACCTTCGCCCGAGATCGCTGAGGTCCTCAGCGAACTGCGTCGAAAGGTCGAGGAAAACTCGGACTATGTGGGCAAGGATTTCGCCAAAGAAGCCCGCAAAATCCATCTGGGGGATGCGCCCGAGCGCGCGATCTATGGTGAGGCCAAGCCCGAAGAGGCGCAATCGCTGATTGAAGACGGCGTGCCGGTCGCACCGTTGCCGTTTGTTCCTAGCCGCAAGACCAACTGACCCATGCACATCGTTGTTACGGGCGCGAACCGAGGGATCGGGAAAACCGTTGCGGATCAATACCGTGCAGAAGGTCATGAAGTGACCGGAACTGCCCGAGACGGTAGCGCAGATATCGTGCTGGATGTCACGGACCCAGAACAGCACGCTGCAATGGCCGAGCAACTGCGAGGCCGCCAGATTGACCTGCTGATCTGCAATGCGGGCGTTTATCTGGACAAAGGACACGACATAAGTGGCTATCCCGCCGAGATGTGGGCGCAAAGCTTTGCCGCCAACGTGACAGGCGTGTTTCTGACCATTCAGTCCTTGTTGCCGAACCTGCGAAACGCGCGGGGCCGGATCGCCATCGTTTCGTCTCAGATGGCGTCACATACGCGCGCGCCGGGTGGCAGCTATATCTACCGTGCGTCAAAGGCGGCGGCGCTGAATTTGGGCCGCAACCTAGCGACTGACCTACAGGCGGATGGCATTGCGGTGGGAATCTACCATCCGGGCTGGGTGCAGACGGACATGGGCGGAGCTGCGGCAGAGATCACGGTCGATCAGGCGGCAAACGGCTTGATCGAGCGATTTGCGGCTCTCTCGCTCGATACTACCGGTTGTTTTGAAACCTGGGATGGTCGGGCGCACCCTTACTGAGAGTTCAGGGCCGCCTTGGGGATTTCGTAGACTTCACCGGGATCAATGAAGATCACCATGATATCACCGCGTGTCTCATAGGTCAGTTTCGATGTCGAACTGCTGGAATCCGGCACACCTTTGGTGAAGTAAATCCGCCGAACCTCGCCAGTGTTCAACTGAACCGCCAACGTCGCCGTTCCATCTTCGCGCTTCCGCAATTCGGCCGGACAACTGGCCAGTGTATCACCTGCCAATGCAGCGCATGGAACGGTGCCTAATGAGTTCTCGCCATCCGTACCCGATAGGGTGGCCACTTGGGCATTTGCGGCAGTCGAAACCAGGCTTAGGGCAAGGGCAAAGCGGAACATTGAAATCCTCGTGGAATAAGACTTTGACCGAACGCTTACACCACGCACGACCAAAGTAAAGCACTGCGGTGCAGACTTTGCCCACTTGCCCTTGCGCCCCCCCTCGCATAAGAGGCACGGGATCAGAAATTCAAGGCGCGGAGACACTAGCCCCCATGCCCGTACTCGTGATGAAATTCGGCGGCACATCGGTCGCCAATCTGGACCGGATCCGCCGTGCTGCCAAACGGGTTGGTGTCGAGGTAGCCAAAGGCTATGACGTCATCGTCATCGTTTCGGCGATGTCCGGCAAGACCAACGAGCTGGTGGGCTGGGTCGATGAAATCTCTCCGCTCTATGACGCGCGCGAATATGATGCCGTTGTCTCCTCTGGTGAAAACGTTACAGCTGGCCTGATGGCGCTGACCCTGCAGGAAATGGACATCCCGGCGCGCAGCTGGCAGGGTTGGCAGGTGCCGCTGATCACCAACGGTGCCCATTCAGCGGCCCGGATCGAAGAAATCCCGCCCGAGAATATCAACCAGAAATTCGGCGAAGGGATGCGCGTTGCGGTGGTCGCGGGCTTCCAGGGCATCAGCCCCGAAGGTCGTATCACCACGCTGGGTCGGGGCGGTTCGGACACCACCGCCGTGGCTTTTGCTGCCGCTTTCGAAGCCGAGCGCTGCGACATCTATACGGATGTGGACGGTGTCTATACGACCGACCCGCGCATCTGTGAAAAGGCGCGCAAGCTGGACAAAATCTCGTTCGAGGAAATGCTCGAACTGGCCTCGCTGGGGGCCAAAGTGCTTCAAACCCGCTCGGTCGAGCTGGCGATGCGCTACAAGGTGAAACTGCGCGTTCTTTCAAGCTTTGAGGAACAATCCGACGAGGCCGGTACACTGGTCTGCGACGAGGAGGATATCATGGAATCCAATGTTGTGGCCGGTGTGGCCTATTCCCGCGACGAAGCCAAGATGACCGTCGTTTCCGTGGCGGACCGCCCCGGCATCGCCTCGATCATCTTTACCGCGCTCAGCGACGAGGGTGTGAACGTGGACATGATCGTCCAGAATATCTCGGACGAAGGGCGCACCGACATGACCTTCTCCTGTCCGACCAATCAGGTCTCCCGCGCCGAAAAGGCATTGCTGGCGATCAAGGATCAGGGTGAGCTGAACTACGCCGAACTGGTTGCGGATGAGGACGTTTGCAAGGTCTCAGTTGTCGGGATCGGCATGCGTTCGCAATCCGGTGTTGCGGCCAAGATGTTCAAGATTCTCTCGGATGAGGGGATTAACATCAAGGTCATTACAACCTCCGAGATTAAAATTTCCGTCCTGATCGACAGGAAATACATGGAACTTGCGGTTCAGGCACTGCATGATGCCTTTGAACTGGACAAGGCGGCCTGAGCTTTCAGCCAAGTGTCCTGTCTGAAACCGTAACGTGGGTGGGCCATGGCGGAAGGCACGGAAACAGAATCTCGCAAGTTGCTGGGACGGCTGCGCGAAGAAATGGCGAGCGAAGCCGCCGGCCAGGAACGTCTTGACCGGATCACGCACCTGATCGCCGACAGTACCGGTCGCGAAGTTTGCTCGATCTACCTGTTTCGGGATGAGGATACGCTTGAACTGTGCGCCACCGAAGGTCTGTCCCCAGAAGCGGTGCACAAGACGCGGATGCGTATGGGCGAAGGGCTGGTCGGTCGCGTTGCCAAATCTGGCAAGGTGGTGAATACGGCGAACGCGCCCTCGGCCAAGGGCTTTCGGTACATGCCGGAAACCGGCGAGGAACGGTATTCGTCCTTTCTTGGTGTGCCGGTACAGCGTCTGGGTCAGAAACTGGGCGTGCTGGTGGTTCAGTCCCGGGACGCGCGCGAGTTTTCGGCGGATGAGGTTTATGCGCTGGAAGTTGTCGCGATGGTTCTGGCCGAAATGGCCGAACTGGGCGCGTTCGTCGGCGAAGGCGCGGCCTTGTCACCGCTGCACCAGCAATCGGTGCAACTTACCGGTGGCCCGGCGCAGGAGGGATCTGCTGAAGGCCATGTCTGGCTGCATGAACCTCGTGTTGTTGTCACCAATCCCATTGCCGAAGACCCGCATCGTGAGCGTGAGCGGCTGACCGAGGCCGTTGAAGAGCTACGCGTCGGCGTCGACAAGATGCTTGAGATTTCTCAGGGCGGCGACAAAGAGCAGTTGCAGGTTCTGGAAGCCTACCGGATGTTCGCCAACTCCAAGGGTTGGATGCGCCGGATGGAGGAGGACATCGCTCTTGGTCTCAGCGCAGAGGCGGCGGTCGAGAAAGAACAATCTCAGGCGCGGGCCCGCATGGGGCAGGTCACCGATCCGTATTTACGTGAACGGTTGGCCGATCTGGACGACCTCAGCAATCGGTTGCTGCGAATTTTGACTGGACAGGGTAACGGAAATGGGGCTGACCTGCCGCCCGATCCGATCCTAATTGCGCGAAATATCGGCCCCGGTGATCTGCTGGAATATGGCCGTTCTCTCAAAGGGATCGTGTTGGAAGAAGGCTCGGTCGGAAGCCATGCCACTATCGTGGCGCGCGCGTTGGCGATCCCACTGGTGGTGCATGTAGGCCGCATCACCACCGAAGCCCTGAACGGCGATCACATTCTGGTTGATGGCGATAGCGGTGTCGTTCATCTGCGCCCCGAAGACACCGTCGTCAGTGCGTTCCGTGACAAAATCGCGATGGAGGCCAAAGCGCAGGAGCGCTACGCCTCGATCCGTGAAACGCCCACCGTTACTCAGGATGGTGCGCGAATCAACATGGTGATGAATGCGGGCCTGATGGCCGATCTGCCCTCACTTAGCAATTCTGGTGCCGAGGGCGTGGGCCTGTTCCGCACCGAACTGCAGTTTCTGATCCGCAATCAGATGCCCAAGCGATCCGAGCTGGTAACGCAATACAAACGGGTTCTGGATGCTGCGGGCGAAAAGCGTGTGGTGTTCCGTACACTCGATATCGGGTCAGACAAAGTTCTGCCCTATATGAAGCATGTGGAAGAACCGAACCCTGCGCTGGGCTGGCGGGCGATCCGGGTGGGTCTGGACAAGCGCGGCGTGATGCGGATGCAGTTGCAGGCGCTGATCCGGGCCGCCGATGGCCGCCCCCTGACGATCATGTTCCCGTTTGTCGCGCAGGCTGACGAATTCCGTGAGGCGCGCTGGGAGGTCAAGAAAACGATCGAGCGTGAACGGCGCCTGGGCCATGTTCTGCCTGAATCGCTCGAAGTGGGGGCGATGCTGGAAACGCCTTCACTTGCCTTTGCGCCGCAGAAGTTCTTTGACGAAGTCGGCTTTATCTCGATCGGTGGGAACGACCTGAAACAGTTTTTCTTCGCCGCCGACCGCGAAAATGAACTGGTTCGCCGTCGCTACGATACTCTGAATGTCAGCTTTCTGAGTTTCATTGAACGTATCGTTGAGAGATGCTCGATCTCGGACACACCGCTCAGCTTCTGTGGCGAAGATGCCGGCCGCCCGGTCGAGGCGCTGTGTCTCGCGGCCATGGGCATCCGTACCCTTTCGATGCGCCCGGCCTCAATCGGGCCGGTCAAAAGCCTGTTGTTGCGGTCGAACCTTCAGGATGTGCGTAAAATTATCGCCGATGCCCGCCATCGTGGAGAACAATCCGTGCGTCCGGCGGTGATGGACTGGCTGCGGACGCAGTCCTGACTGATCTTCCGCGATGCCAGCTGCAAATCCGCGCTTGATTTTTGCGCTCAGGTTTTCTATTCAGCCGATGAATGTTAGCGATAACATAGCTAATGACGCACATGCGTTTTAATCCCGGGCTGAAACCTCGCTTATGCTGGCGGGGAATTCGAAAGGAGCCTTGCAATGGTCTCACGCGTAATTCCGGTAGATCCGTTCGACCTGGTGTTGTTCGGCGCGACGGGCGATTTGGCGCAGCGTAAAATCCTGCCGGGCCTCTATCATCGCTTCGAAGTCGGCCAGATGCCTGAGGATGCGCGCATCATTGGAACCGCCCGATCCGACATGGACAGCGACGGGTTCCGTGAACAGCTGCGTGCGTCGATGCAAGAGTTTGCGCCGGGTTTCAAAAAGGATACGCTTGATCGCTTTCTGACCCGCGTCGAGTATGTTCCGGTAGATGCGCTTGGCGATGCGGGTTGGTCTGACCTTGCGAAAACGCTGCGACCGGATGTGGTACGCGCCTTCTATCTGTCAGTAGGCCCAAGCCTTTTCTCGGGCATCGCCCAACGTCTGAACGAGCACGGCCTGTCCACACCTGACAGTCGTATCGTGGTCGAGAAACCCTTTGGTCACGATCTGGCATCAGCCAAAGCGTTGAACGAAGGGCTGCGGGCCTGTTTTGAAGAACATCAGATTTACCGGATCGATCATTATCTGGGCAAGGAAACCGTGCAGAACCTGATGGCGCTGCGCTTTGCCAACTCGCTTTTCGAACCGCTTTGGAATGCCACCCACGTGGATAATGTTCAGATCACGGTGGCCGAGACCGTGGGTGTCGAGGGGCGCGGCGCCTATTACGATCAATCCGGCGCGATGCGCGACATGATCCAGAACCATCTGGTTCAATTGCTGTGCCTGACGGCGATGGAACCGCCTTCGAAATTCTCACCCAACGCGGTGCGCGATGAGAAAGTCAAAGTGATCGAAGCGCTGGAGCCGGTGGAACCCAAGGATATCGCTCGTGGTCAGTACCGCACCGATAAAGGGGGCGATGGCTATCTGGATCACGTCGGCAACCCCGCCAGCCGTACCGAAAGCTTCATTGCGCTGAAGGCGCATATCGGCAACTGGCGCTGGGCCGGTGTCCCGTTTTATCTGCGGACCGGCAAGCGCCTGCGCGCACGTGAATCCGAGATTGCAGTGTTCTTTCGCGATCCGCCGCATACGATTTTTCCGAATGTCGGACCATTGCATGGCAACGTGCTAGTGATCCGCCTGCAACCGGATGAAGGCATCACGCTCCGCACCACCATCAAGGAACCGGGGCAGGGCGGGTTCCGCCTGTCCGACGTTGCACTCGATATGAGTTTCGCTGATGCGCTGGGCGATGACGGCCAATCCCCGGATGCCTATGAACGCCTGATCATGGATGTCATCCGCGGCGACCAGACTTTGTTCATGCGCGGCGATGAGGCCGAGGCCGCATGGGCCTGGGTCGATCCCATCATTCACGGCTGGGAAGAGCGTGGAGATAAGCCCGCGAAATACGATCAGGGCAGCTCGGGGCCTGAAGAAGCATTGATGCTGATGCATCGCGATGGACGCCGCTGGCGTCAGATCGGAGGGTAATCATGGTCAACACAGTTATATCCGACGTCACCAAACGCATCATCGACCGCAGCGCCGATCTGCGTGGCCCGCATCTTGAACGAATGGAGCAGGCCAAATCCAAGGGCCCTGCGCGTGCGCACCTGTCCTGCAGCGGGCAGGCCCACGCCTATGCCGGGGCGGGCGAAGATCAGGACTCCATGGCCACCGGCACGGCTGGCAATCTGGGGATCGTTACCGCCTATAACGATATGCTCTCGGCCCATCAGCCTTTCGAACGCTACCCGGCCCTGATCCGCGATGCGATCCGCGCAGCAGGCGGCACAGCGCAGGTTGCAGGCGGCGTGCCAGCCATGTGCGACGGCGTCACGCAAGGCGAGGCGGGGATGGAACTATCTCTGTTCTCGCGCGATGTGATCGCGCTGGCGACCGGAGTGGCGCTAAGCCACAACACTTATGACGCCGCCGTTTTCCTGGGCGTCTGTGACAAGATCGTGCCCGGCCTGATCATCGGCGCGCAAGCCTTTGGGCATCTTCCTGCCGTCTTCCTGCCTGCAGGTCCGATGACCAGTGGCCTGCCGAATGACGAAAAGGCCAAGGTCCGCCAAAAATTCGCTGCCGGAGAAGTCGGCCGCGATGAATTGATGAAGGCCGAGATGGCCGCTTATCATGGCCCCGGCACCTGCACCTTCTACGGCACCGCCAACACCAATCAGATGCTGATGGAGTTCATGGGTCTGCACCTGCCAGGGTCCAGCTTCATCAACCCCAACACCCCCCTGCGCGATGCCCTGACCGAGGAAGGCGCGCGCCGCGCCCTGTCTCTCAGCGCGTTGGGCAATCACTACACACCGGTCTGCCAGATCCTTGACGAGCGCGCTTTCGTCAATGGCATCGTCGGCCTGATGGCCACCGGTGGCTCCACCAACCTACTGATCCACCTGATCGCCATGGCGCGTGCCGGTGGTATCGTGCTGGACTGGGAGGATTTTTCCGACATCTCCGCTGTCGTGCCTTTGGTCGCGCGCGTCTATCCCAACGGTCTGGCAGACGTGAACCACTTCCACGCTGCGGGTGGCCTGGGCTTTGCCATCGGTACGCTGCTGGAAGATGGCTTGCTGCACCCCGATACGCTGACTGTCGCGGGGCAGGGCCTGCACAACTACACCAAAGAACCCAAGCTGAAAGACGGCGAGTTGGTCTGGGAAGAGGGCGCGGGCCACAGTCTGAACGAAAAGATCGTTCGCCCGGCCAAAGACCCGTTCCAACCCACGGGCGGGCTCTCTCGCTTGACGGGCAATCTGGGCACAGGGGTCATGAAGGTGTCGGCTGTAGCACCTGAACACCAAGTGGTCGAAGCGCCCGTGCGTGTATTCCACGACCAGAACGCCGTTAAAGCCGCTTTCAAAGCCGGAGAATTCACCGATGACGTCATCGTTGTTGTTCGCTTCCAAGGGCCAAAAGCCAACGGTATGCCCGAACTTCATTCGCTGACGCCGATCCTGTCGATCCTGCAGGGCAGGGGGCAGAAGGTGGCTCTGGTCACCGATGGCCGTATGTCGGGCGCATCCGGCAAAGTGCCCGCCGCCATCCATGTCTGCCCCGAGGCGCTGGATGGTGGACCGATCGCCTATCTGCAAGACGGTGACCTGTTGCGCGTTGATGCGGTCAAGGGCGAGTTGGAAATCCTGACCCCCGGTGTTCTCGACCGCAATCCGGCCACCGCCGACCTTACGGCAAACCAACACGGCGTTGGCCGTGACCTCTTCGGCGCCTTCCGTCAGAATGTCGGCTCAGCCGACACCGGCGCCAGCATTTTCGGAGTGTAACCCAATGTCCAAAACCCAACGCACCCGCGAGATCTGCGCGCTGGCCCCGATTGTTCCAGTCCTGGTCGTCGACGACGCGGCCCATGCGCGCCCGTTGGCCGAAGCTTTGGTCGCCGGTGGCCTCCCGGCGCTTGAAGTCACCTTGCGCACTCCCGCCGCGCTCGACGCGATCCGCGCCATGGCCAACGTCCCCGGCGGTGTTGTCGGGGCGGGTACACTGGTCACGCCCGAAGATGTCCGCGCTGCCAAAGAGGCTGGCGCTCAGTTCGGCGTCTCGCCCGGTGCGACCGATGCCCTGATCGCCGCCTGCGAAGCCGAAGGTCTGCCCCTTCTCCCCGGTGCGGCTACTGCAAGCGAAGCCATGGCTCTGCTGGAAAAGGGCTATGACATGCTGAAATTCTTCCCCGCCGAGGCCTCAGGAGGGGCTCCCGCCCTAAAAGCCATCGGCGCACCGCTACCGCAGATCACCTTCTGCCCAACTGGTGGCGTATCGCCGTCAAATGCCCTCGATTACCTGTCACTGTCGAATGTTGTCTGCGCCGGCGGCAGCTGGGTCGCGCCCAAGCAGATGGTTCAAAACGGTGATTGGTCCGGGATCGAAACACTTGCCCGCGAGGCCGCCAGTCTGCTGGATTGACGCCGCAGGGCAAGACGCTAGGGTAGGCCTCAATTCAAACAGGTTGCCCTCATGACAAACCAAACCTCCCTCGCGCATGGGCGCGAGTATCTGGCCATCCCCGGCCCTTCGGTCATGCCCGATACGGTGCTGCAGGCGATGCACCGTCCGTCGCCCAATATCTATGACGGCGAATTGATCGAGATGATGCCCGCGCTCACCCGAGACTTGAAACGCGTTGCTGGAACCCAGCACAACGTTGCCATCTATATCGCCAATGGTCACGGTACATGGGAGGCTGCGCTTTCCAACGTCATTGCACCCGGTGAAACCGTGCTTGCCCCGGCCTCTGGCCGATTCACCCACGGTTGGGCCGAGATGGCCGAAGGAATCGGCGCTAAGGTTGACCTGATCGATTTCGGAATGTCCTCGCCCTGGGATCTTGACCGCATCGCCGAGGCCCTGCGTAACGATACAAGCCACAAGATCAAAGCGGTCCTTGCAGTCCACGTCGATACGTCCACATCGATCCGCAACGATATCACGGCCTTGCGAGCGTTGCTCGACGACATTGACCACCCAGCCTTGCTGATGGCTGACTGCATCGCGTCGATGGGCTGCGACCGGTTCGAGATGGATGCCTGGGGTGTCGACGTCACTGTCACGGCTTGCCAAAAGGGGCTTATGACCCCGGCGGGCACCGGCTTTGTCTTCTTCAACGACAAGGCGCAAGCCAAGCGCGCCACAATGCCCCGCGTCTCGCATTATTGGGACTGGCAACCACGCGCCAATCCAGATCTGTTCTATCAGTATTTCAACGGCACCGCGCCAACCCACCACCTGTATGGCCTGCGCGCCGCGCTCGACCTGATCCATGGCGAAGGGATCGAACAGGTCTGGGCCCGCCACGAACACCTGGCAACGGCCATCTGGGCCGCCTGTGAAATCTGGGCGCAAGGTGGCGCGCTGCATTTCAACGTCGCCGACCCGGCCCATCGCAGCCACGCGGTCACTGCCCTCCGCCTGACCGAGGGGCGCGGCACGCCGCTGCGCAGCTATACCGAAACCCAACTGGGTCTGACGCTGGGCATCGGTCTGGGAATGGAGGATTGGGATGGCTGCTTCCGCCTTGGCCACATGGGGCACGTAAACGCTCAAATGGTCATGGCCATGCTGGGTGGCGTCGAAACCGCTATGGCTGCGCTCGATATCCCCCGTGGTCAGGGTGCGCTCGAAGCCGCCGCCGCGACGCTGGCCGGATAAGCCCGATCCGCCTCTTCATCTGGCCTAAAATACCTTCGGGGAAATCGCACTTGGGCGCGATAGGGGGCAGACAGCCCCCTTTACGAGGCTCGGGCTTTTGCTAAGGCCGTGGGCAGAGCAGCTTCAAACGCCGCCATTTCCGCCTCACCTCCGCAGCTGACCCGAATGCACCGGTTCTGGGGCGCGGCAAATGGCATCCGCACGAACACGCCTTGTTCAACGTGCGCGTCCAACACGGCCTTGGCAAACACCCCATCGCGCCCACAATCAATCGCCACAAAGTTTGTCGCAGACGGCAAAGGCAGCAGACCATTCGACCGTGAAATCTCTTCGATGCGGTTCCGGGACCCGGCAATCCTTTGCTGCACATGCGTCAGCCAATCTTCATCTTTTAGCGCGGCCAATGCCCCTGCCTGCGCGGCTCGGTTCATGCCGAAATGGTTGCGCACTTTGTTGAAGCTCGCAATCAACTCGGATGAGCCGATAGCATAGCCTACCCGCGCCCCGGCCATGCCATAAACCTTGGAAAACGTTCGCATCCGGATCACACGTGAATCATCAGCAGCGACAGGTGCAGCGGTCCCTTCGGGCGCGCATTCGACATATGCCTCGTCAAGAACCACCAAACAGCCCTCTGGCAAAGCCTCCAGAGCGGACACGATATCCTCACCTGAATGCCATGTTCCCATCGGGTTGTCCGGGTTGGCCAGATAGACCAACTTGGCGTCTACCTCCGCCGCTTTGGCGAACAGTGCCGTCGGGTCCTCGTGATCGTCGCGGTAGGGGACCTTGTGCAATACCCCACCAAACCCGGCCACGTGGTAATTGAAAGTCGGATAAGCTCCATCCGAAGTCACAACTGCATCGCCGTGACCAACCAACAGGCGCACCAGATAGCCCAGCAACCCGTCAATGCCTTCGCCAACCACGATATTTTCAGGCGCAACCCCATGATGTACCGCCAGCGCATGGCGTAGTTCGTAATTCTCGGGATCGCCATACATCCATATCTCGCCTGCGGCCCGTTGCATTGCATCGATGGCGCGCGGGGACGGGCCAAACACGCTTTCATTCGCACCGATCCGGGCCACGAAGGGCGCGCCACGTTGGCGCTCCTGCGTTTCGGGGCCGACAAAAGGCACGGTCGCGGGCAGCGTGAGGGCAAGCGGGGTATAACGAGGACCAGTCATGGCCGCAGATAAGCGCAACCGATCAGGTGGGGCAAGCCTTGCCAGAAGTTCAAAGGAGGCTTCGGATGTGCGGTTTGCCCTGACGTCGCTGTGGCGCTGCTGGCGTCTTGCTGGCATGTTTACACAACAAAACACGCCCCGGAGGTCCCATGTCCCGCGTATCCATCGAATACAAAGACCACATCGCACGTGTCACGCTGACCCGTGGCGACAAGATGAACGCGCTGGACGATGCGATGATCAAGGCGATCCTTTCGGCCGGTCAAGAGGTCGCCGCAGCCGACATTCGCGCCGTGGTGCTATCGGGGGAAGGCAAAAGCTTTTGCGCTGGGCTCGATATGGCCAGCTTTGCCAGCATGGCGCACACAGACCCAAGCGAATGGCTGATGACCCGCAGCCACGAAGATGCCAACGAAATGCAGGAACTTGCCTTGATCTGGCGGCGCGTCCCGGTGCCGGTGATCTGCGCTATTCAAGGCGTCGCCTATGGCGGTGGGCTACAGATTGCGCTGGGTGCTGACATCCGCATCGCGCATCCCGAAGCCAAGCTGGCAGTGATGGAGATGAAATGGGGCATTATCCCCGACATGGGCGGCATGGTTCTGCTGCCAGAGCTCGTGCGCTCGGACGTGCTGCGCCTGCTGACCTATACCGCCAGCCCTATCGGAGCGCCACAGGCGGCAGATTGGGGGCTTGTTACCAAACTGTCGGATGATCCCCTGACCGAAGCGCTGGCGCTGGCCGAGGACATCGCGGGTAAAAGCCCGTCCGCCATCCGCGCCGCCAAACGGTTGATTGATGTGGCCGAAACCCGTGACCGTGCTGATGTGCTGTTGGCCGAGTCTACCGAACAGGTCGACCTGATCGGTAAGTCGGATCAAATGGAAGTTGTCATGGCACAGATGCAGGGCCGAAAGCCCGAGTTCAAATGATCACCGCATGAATGCGCGCCGTGCATCGCGGGCCATGTTGTATCGCATCTCAAGATCAGCAATCTTTTTCATTGCTGCCCTGCGGTCCTGATTGTCAGTCAGCGCTGCAAACTCCTTGCGGGCGGCGTCGAGCTGTTTCTTGATGTCGAACTCCTCGGGCAGAACTCCGGCCTGCGCCATGATCCGATGACCCGCAGCAATGACGGGATCGCCTTGTGCCTCGCCCGAGCGGTCGGGCAACGGGGCACCTTCGCCTTCAAGACCCTGCAGTTGGCCTTCGGCCTGCGCCTTTTTGATCTGGCGTTCAATCAGTTTTCCAAGCGATCCGAACATGCGCTTATTTTACCGCCTGAGGGGTTCTGATGAAAGGGCTCAGCGCATTCGGTTTGTTGCCAGATATGCGATACCCCCAGCCAACAGCCCCCAGACTGCCGCGCCCAACCCAAAAACCGTTATGCCAGAGGCCGTAATGGCCAGTGTCAAAATAGCCGCTTCGCGCTCGACAGGGACGTCCAGCGCGGCATGCATGGCATTGGCCAGGACCCCGATCAGGGCCACACCTGCCAGAGTGCCCATAAGCAGCGGGTCGGCATGGGCGGCAAAACTGGTGATCGCCACGGCAAAGATACCGAAGAGGCAGTAGAACACGCCACCCATGATTGCCGACCAATAACGCTGCGCCGGATCGGGGTGGCTTTCCTCGTTGGAACACATCGCTGCGGTGATTGCGGCCAGGCAGGTTGCGGGCGCCCCGAAAGGGGCCGAAAGCATGCTTGCGCCACCGACGGATGAAAACAACCGGCCGGGAACAGGATCAAAGCCAAAGCTGCGCATCACCGCGACGCCGGGGATATTCTGTGTCGCCATCGTGACGATAAACAGCGGTACGCCGATCCCGATGGCCGACGCGACCGAGAATGATGGCATGGTCCAGATCGGAGCCGCGATCAAACGATCCGGCATCAATTGGGCATCTCCTGCGTTCAGCGACACAATGATAGCCGCCGCGACCACAGCTGCCGGAACCGCGATCAACCGATTGAAACGGCCCGCGACAAACCACGTCAGGATCACCGGCAACGCCTGCCATGGAATCTCGATCGCCGCCTTGAAGGGCACAAGGCATAGTGGCAAGAGCACACCTGCCAGCATTGCTTGCGCCAGTGTTGTGGGAATTGCTGCTGCCAATCGTCCCAGCGGCTTCCACAGCCCTGCCAGAACCGTAAATGCTCCGGCGCACAGGAACGCACCAATCGCGCCTGAAAATCCCTCGACCGGGGTGGCCGAGACGGCTAACAGAGCGGCCCCCGGAGTCGACCACGCAACGCTGATCGGCATTTTGTACCGCAGGCTGAGGACGATGGCTGCAAGCCCCATGGCAATCGCCGCACTCATCAGACCCGAGGCGGCTTCCTGCGATGAAGCTCCCATCGCGCCCAACCCTTGCAGTACGATGGGAAACGAGCTGAAGAACCCGACAATGGCCACAACCAACCCGGTTGAGACGGTCTGCATCGGAGGGAAAGATCGCATCGTCAGTGCCTCGCCAGGTTGTGTCGTCGAAGTGCTAACAAGCGGGGCGTGGCGTGAACAAGGGGAAAGCTCTGAGGGTAAAGAAAAACCTCACCGCCGGTTGGGTGGTGAGGTTCGATTTCAATATATCAGCAGCAGGAAAAAGATCAGGCGATTTCAGCCAAACGGGCGAGAGCTTCGTTTAGCTTGGCTTCTTCTTCTTCGCGGGCGGCAAGGTTAGCTTTGGCTTCCGCAACAACCTCTTCCGGGGCCGATGCCACGAATTTCGGGTTGTTCAGGCGCCCGCGCAGACCGCCGAGTTCCTTGGCCAACTTGCCTTTGGCTTTTTCCAGCCGTTCCTTTTCCGCACCAATGTCGATGATGTCCGCCAGTGGCAGGCCAAAGGAGGCACCGGGGGCGGCAATCGAGATCGTGCCCTTGGGCAGTTCAACCGCCTTGGTCAGGCTGTCGATCCGCGCCAGACGTTTGATCAGCGCTTCGTTGCGGTCCCATGCCGCTTGGCCGTGCGCGTCAATCTCAGTCACCAGCATCGGCACGTAGAGGCCAGCAGGAACTCGCATCTGCGCGCGGGCCGAGCGGGTGTTTTCGATCACCGAGATCACCCAGTTCATTTCTCGATCCGCATCCGCGTCGATCAGGTCGGCAGCCGCATAGGTCGGCCAATCTGCGTGTACAACCATTTTGGCACGCTTACCGGTCAGGCCCCACAGCTCTTCGGTGATGAAAGGCATGATCGGGTGCAGCAGAACCATGCACTGATCCAGAACCCAGCGCATGGTGGCGCGGGTCTCGGCCTGTGCCTCGGTGTCGTCGCCTTGCAGCAAGGGTTTAGAGAGTTCCACGTACCAGTCGCAGACCTTGCCCCAGACAAAGGCGTAGAGCCCGTTGGCCGCGTCGTTGAAACGATAGCTTTCCAGCGCCGCGTCGACCTCTTCCCGCACACGGGCGGTTTCACCGATGATCCAGCGGTTCACGGCGGCTTTGGGTTTCAGGTCAGCCACGTCCAGTTGCGGGACAGCGTCGGTGAAGACCTCGTTCATCTCGGCAAAGCGGACGGCGTTCCACAGTTTGGTGCCGAAGTTACGGTAACCTGTGATGCGCTCGCGCGACAGTTTCAGTACCCCGCCAATAGCCGCCATCGAGGCATTGGTAAAGCGCAGCGCGTCAGCACCGAATTCGTCCACGATCTCCAGCGGATCGATCACGTTGCCGGTGGTTTTGGACATCTTCTTGCCCTTCTCGTCGCGGACGAGCTGGTGCAGATAGACGGTGTGGAACGGGATCTCGTTCACTACGGCCAGTTGCATCATCATCATCCGCGCGACCCAGAAGAACAGGATGTCAAAGCCGGTGATCAACACATCGGTTGGGAAATAGCGCTCTAACTCTTCGGTCTTTTCGGGCCAGCCCAGCGTGCCGATAGGCCAGAGGCCGGAAGAGAACCATGTGTCGAGCACGTCGGGGTCGCGCCAGACCGGGTAGACCAGCTTGGTCGGGTCTTGTTCGACTGCGTATTGAGCAAGGCTTTCGGCGAACTGATGGATCGCTTCCTGCTTATCGGCAACTTCGATGACCGTCGCGTGGCTCAGCGGGCTGGGTATATTGGCATTGTCGTCGAGGAATTTCTCTGTAACGGCCTCAAGGCTTGCCGCGCATTCCATGACATTGCCACGATGCAGCATGCCGCCTTCGTTCAGCAAACGACCCAATTCGACCAAATCAAGGTCGCCGTCGTTTTCGTCGTCCTTGAAATTCTCAGCCGAGAGATCGAGGCCATACCAAACCGGTATCTGATGCCCCCACCATAGCTGGCGCGAGATGCACCACGGCTCGATGTTTTCCAGCCAGTGGTAATAGGTCTTCTCGCCCGACTCGGGGATGATCTTGACAGTGCCGTCCTTGACCGCGTCCAGCGCAGGGCCGACGACCTTGGCGGCGTCGACGAACCATTGGTCGGTGAACATCGGCTCGATGACGACTTTCGAGCGGTCGCCGAAGGGCTGCATGATCGGTTTGCTTTCGACCAGCGGCACCAGCTTGTCCGCGCCTTCGTGTTCCGGCTTTAAAGCGGTCGAACCCAGACGTGGGTCATCGGCGCGAGTCATGACAGCCAGACCGTCTGCAGTGATCTCCTCAACCACCTTCGCACGTGCCTCGAACCGGTCGAGGCCGCGCAGATGATCAGGAATCAGGTTGATCGCGTCGATCTCGTTCTCGGTGAACTCTCGCCCGCGCGCGTATTCCTGCGCCTTGTCCGCCTCTTCGGCATAAGGCGCACCATCGGCGCGCATTGCGCCTTTGGTGTCCATCAGGCGATACATTGGAATGCCGCCGCGCTTGGCGACCATATTGTCGTTGAAGTCATGTGCACCGGTGATTTTCACCGCGCCCGAGCCGAAATCTGGATCAGGGTAATCATCGGTGATGATCGGGATCTGACGGCGATGCTCTTTCGGGCCTACCGGGATTTCGCAAAGTTTTCCGACGATGGGCGCATAGCGCTCATCGGATGGGTGAACCGCAACTGCGCCGTCGCCGAGCATGGTTTCGGGGCGGGTCGTGGCGATCGAGATATAGTCGCGCTCTTCCTCCAGCACGATATTCCCGTCCTCATCTTTCTCGACGTAGGTATAGGTCTCACCGCCCGCCAGCGGATACTTGAAGTGCCACATATGGCCCGCAACTTCGATATTCTCGACCTCAAGGTCCGAAATCGCGGTCTCGAAATGCGGGTCCCAGTTGACCAACCGCTTGCCGCGATAGATCAGTCCCTTTTCGTACATGTCGACAAAGACCTTGATCACCGCGTCGTGAAAATTCGCAGAATTTTCGTGGCCCGTGCGCGGGTCACGCGGCGCACCCGCCATAGTGAAGGCGTTGCGCGACCAATCACAGGACGAGCCCAGGCGCTTGAGCTGCTCGATGATCGTGCCGCCGTATTCTCCCTTCCATTCCCAGACCTTGTCCAGAAACGCCTCACGTCCCAGCTCACGACGTCCCTGCTGCTGGGTGTTGGCCAACATCTTTTCCACCTGCATCTGCGTGGCGATACCAGCGTGGTCCTGACCAGGCTGCCATAGCGTGTCGAACCCGCGCATCCGGTGCCAGCGGGTCAGAACATCCTGCAGCGTGTTGTTGAACGCGTGGCCCACATGCAGCGCACCCGTCACGTTCGGTGGCGGGATCATGATGGTAAAACTCTCGTCGCGCGATTTGTTCGCGCCTGCCTTGAAGGCTCCGGCCGCTTCCCAGGCCTGATAGATGCGGGCCTCGGCCTCGGCCGCGTTGAATGTCTTTTCCATCGCCATGGGATGCGTCCTGCGTCAACAATATCGGGTCAGCGCCTGCAATAGCGAATGGACGCAGGAAGGGGAAGGCCCTGCGCGGCGGTCCTGCAATGATCAGCCGGGATTTGATGGGGCGGGCGCATAAAGATCCAGCTTTTCGCTGGCCCCTTGCCCCATCGCCTTGGCCTGATCGCTGCGGATGCGCGCGTGCAGGTCCAGCGCCTCAGGAGCAAACAGCTCGGTCGGCTCAGGGATATGGATGAAATTCCCCACCCGGTCCTCGCCCCGCGCCAGAATGGCATAGTCGCGATCCGCCACTTTTTGCTGCGCATTGGGGTTGAGATAACGGATAGCCAGGCCAATTCGACGATCATCAGATACGTTCGGCCCTGACCCGTGAATGGTCAGCCCATGGTGCAGCGACATCTGGCCGGGCTGCAACTCGATATGGGTTTTGTCTTCCTCCGCGACATCGACTGCTACCTCTTGCCCACGCGACAGAAGGTTGTTGTCGGAAAACGTATCATTATGCGGCAGGATCGGGTTCTTGTGGCTGGCCTTCACGAAATCCATGCAGCCACTCTCAACCGTCGCAGGGGATAGGGCGATCCAGGCGGTCAACTGGTCCGAGGTTTCACCCATGCCCCAATAGGTCAGGTCCTGATGCATGCCCACCACTTGCGTCGTGCGCGGTTCCTTGATGAACAGCTCAGCCGACCACAACAGCAGGTCTGGGCCCAAAACACCTTCGACAACGTCCAAAACGCGCGGGTCCAACGCGATGCGAGTGGCGAATGGCATCACCACATGCGCGTTGATGCGTTTGTACATGTTCAGGGGTAGCGGCAGGTCAGCCTCGCGCCAGCTGGCCTCGACATCTTCCAACTCGGCACGGTACCCGGCGGCTTCTGCGGCAGAGAACACGGGGATCGGAAATATAAACCCATCATCCCAATAGGCCTCGGCACTTTGGCTGTCCAATCGGCCATTCGTCAGCTTGATTTCTTTGGGCATGGAAACCTCCACTCGACTGAATTTAGGTTCAGCCTAGGCGCGGCCCAGATCGGCGCGCAACGCTGTTTCCAGACATGAATGTCGCTTTCAGACCGTGCGGAGTTAATTTTCTCAGCCACTGGACAAGGTCCTGCTTCACGCTAGGGTCGCGCATTCAGGCAGCCAGAGGATCATCTCATGGAAAAATTCGGCAAAAGCCAGCCCATCAAACGGACCGAGGACCAGCGGTTTCTGACCGGGCAGGGGCAATACATGGACGATTCTGTGCCCGAGAATGCGCTGTTCGCAGCATTCTTTCGCAGCCCGGTGGCGCATGCCACGATCACGTCGCTGGACCTTGAAGATGCACGTACAGCGGATGGGGTGCGCTTGGTCATGACGCTGGAAGATCTGACTGCCGCCGGGATCGATACGGTGATGAACGCGACTACAGTCGCCAACCGCGACGGCAGTCAAGGCGCTGCGTCCGAGCGGAACATGCTGGCCAAGGACCGCGTGCGTTTCGTCGGAGAACCCGTTGCGGTCGTCATTGCCGACTCGTTGTTACAGGCCCGCGATGCAGCCGAATTGATCTGGATGGAAACCGAAGACCTGCCGGTCAAGATGGATGTCGCTGCGGGTGGCGAACCTTTGCATCCACAAGCCCCCGACAACCGCGCCTTTGACTGGGGCTTGGGTGATGAGAAGGCGACCAATGCCGCCTTTCAGGCAGCGGCGCGCACCGTCGCGCTGAACGTGCATGACAACCGGGTCATCGTGAGTTCGATCGAACCGCGTGGCTGTCAGGCCGATTGGTCGGGTGGCCGTATGCATTTCTCATATGGCGGGCAGGGTGTCTGGGGGATGAAAGCGCAACTGGCACAAAAGCTGAAACTGGACCCCGAGGCGATCCGCGTCACTACGCCAGATGTCGGCGGCGGATTTGGTATGAAGGCGATGCCTTATCCCGAATATTTCACCGTTGCTGTTGCTGCCATGAAACTGGGCCAGCCGGTGCACTGGATGTCGGACCGGTCCGAAGCGATGTTGTCCGATCACCACGGCCGCGACCTGACCTCACTGGCGGAGCTCGCCTTTGATGCCGATCACAAGATCACTGCTTACCGGGTCCACAGCAAGATCAACCTTGGCGCCTATAACAGCCATTTCGCGCAGGCGATCCAGACCAGCCTGTTCAGTAAGGTTTTGATGGGTGTCTACGATGTTCAGACCACCTACTTGCGGGTCGAAGGATTCTTCACCAACACCACGCAGGTCGACGCCTATCGCGGTGCCGGGCGACCCGAGGCGATCTATGTGCTGGAACGCGTCATGGACCGTGCTGCGCGTGAGTTGGGGATTGATCCGTGGGAGTTACGGCGCAAGAATTTCATCCGACCCGAAGCTTTCCCCTATAAGACCGCAACCGGCGAAACCTATGATGTGGGTGAGTTCGACATGGTCCTCAGCCGCGCCGCCGAACAGACTACGGGCTTTGAGGCCCGCAAGGCGGCGGATGCCGAAAACGGTCTGATCCGGGGTCAGGGGCTTTGTTACTATATCGAAAGTATTTTGGGAGACCCTTCCGAAGGCGCGAAGATCGAGTTTTGCGAGGACGGAACGGTGAACCTCTATGTCGGCACTCAGTCCAATGGGCAAGGGCACGAGACCGTCTATGCCCAGTTCCTTTCGGACCAGACAGGGATTCCTTCGCACCTGATCAATGTTGTGCAAGGCGACACAGACAGGCTGGCGCAGGGCGGCGGAACCGGCGGATCACGCTCGGTAACGACCCAAAGCAACGCGACACTGGTCACAGTTGATACGATGATCGCCGCATTCACGCCCTATCTTGCGGATAAGATGGGTATCGAGGAAATCGATGTGACCTTCGACCATGAAACCTTCCGCGCACCCGGGTCCAACCTGACCCCCACGCTGACCGAGGCGGCCGAGATGGCGCGCGCAGACGGGCGCGCCGATCTGTTGCAGCACGAAGCCCGCGCCACGCTAGATGCACGCAGCTATCCCAATGGTGCACATGTTGCCGAAGTCGTTATCGATTCTTTCACTGGTGAAACATGGGTCGACCGCTACACGGTGGTGGATGATTTCGGCAATCTTATCAACCCGATGCTGGCCGAGGGGCAGGTGCATGGCGGGGTAGTGCAGGGTATCGGCCAAGCACTGACCGAGCATGTTGTTCATGATGCCGAGGGGCAACTGCTCACGGCTTCGTTCATGGACTACGCCTTGCCCCGCGCTGCTGAGATACCCATGATAGAGTTTACCTCGGCGCCGGTTCCGTCAACCGCCAACCCGATGGGGATGAAAGGCTGTGGCGAGGCAGGCACCGTGGGCGCACTGGCCGCAGTGGCGAACGCGGTACAGGATGCGCTCTGGGATCACGGGGTGCGGCAGGCGGATATGCCTTTCACACCTCACAAAGTTTGGGAATTGTTGACGCATGGTTCTGTCGCGGCTGAGTAGAAAGGTACTGGGATGGCTCGGACGGCCTCTGCGGTCCGAGCACTCGGCCGAAACGCGCCACCGCGAACCTGTCAGCCATGTCATCATTCTTGACGGCACCATGTCGACGCTGGAAGCAGGGCGGGAAACCCACGCGGGCCAGACCCTGCGCCTGTGCTGCGAGATGGGCAGCCAGGTTTCGGTTTTCTACGAATCCGGCGTGCAGTGGGAAAGCTGGAAGTCGACTATGGACGTGATGATGGGGCGGGGTATCAACCGTCAGATTCGTCGGGCCTATGGTTATTTGGCTTCGCGTTACAAACCCGGTGATAAGATCTTTTTCATCGGCTATTCACGCGGCGCATACGGGGTCCGCAGCCTTGCGGGCGTGATCGATGCTATCGGGTTGCTCAAGGCCGAACACGCCACTGTCCGCAATATCAAACAGGCCTATCGACACTATGAATGTAACGCCAATGGCGAAGCGGCGGCGGTCTTTCGTCGGGAGTTCTGTCACGAGGATGTCGCCATCGAGATGGTCGGCGTCTGGGACACGGTCAAGGCGCTGGGCCTGCGCCTGCCGCTGCTCTGGCGCTGGGCCGAGGAACGCCATGCCTTCCACAACCACCAGCTTGGCCCTGCCACCCGCCACGGCTATCACGCCATGGCGCTGGACGAGACCCGCGAGGTGTTCGAGCCGGTGCTGTGGAAATGCACGCCTGACTTCAAAGGCCATATCGAGCAGGTTTGGTTCCGCGGCACCCACGGCGATGTTGGCGGCCAGCTGAACGGGTTCGAAGAGGCCCGCCCCCTCAGCAACATCTCCCTGATCTGGATGCTGGACAAGGCCGAGCTGCACGGCCTGCCATTGCCCGAGGGCTGGCGCGACCGTTTCCCTACCGATCCGCATGCGCAATCCGTGGGCACATGGCGCGGCTGGGGTAAGATTTTCCTGCTGCGCAAGCATCGCAAAGTAGGGCGTGACCGGTCAGAGAAACTGCATGTCTCGGTTTCGCCCGAGGAACTACCCCGATGGGTGCCGATGCCAAATCTGCCTTCGCATCCGGCGCAGTAACAGAAGCAACAGCTTGCCTTCCTATGAAAGTTGTATCAACAGCAGCCACAGCATTTCTGTCCCGTCAGTGCCGGGTGGACGTCTTAGCATCATCGAAAGACATGTGATTTATGCCGGATCCATACTTTTCTGAGCTCAAATACTTAGGTGGCCCGACCCTGGATTTTATTGAGGTCGCGGTTGACGCTGGTACGGATGTCTCGGGGTTGGTCGTGACGATCTATTTGAGCAATGGCTCGATCCGTACCACCAATACTCTGGCCGGTATCACGCCGACAACGGTTGCCGGTCGCGATATCTATGTCATCGACACGACAAGTTCCGGGACATTTAACGGATTGGGTAAAACCAATGGTATCTCGCTTTCCGAAGGGACAACGGTTTATCAGTTTAATTCTTTCAGCGATCCTCCAAGTCCCGGCCCGATCACTGCGAACACTGGCCCGGCCAATGGTATGCAATCCACAGTCATCGGGCAGGCCGGCGCTGGCGATTCCCTGATTTCGACCGACAATGGCGGCACATATACAGTCAATACCGATCCCACCCCGGGCAGCATCCCCTGTCTGACTGCGGGCACACTCGTATCCACTGATTTGGGTCCGGTGCCGGTAGAAGATCTGAAGCCTGGCCAGTTGCTTTTGCTGGCGCGGGGTGGCAACCAGCCTTTGCTGCAGATCTTGCGCCGTTCACTCACTGCGCGCGAGTTGCGCCGCAATCCGAAACTCTATCCAGTGCGAATTTGCGCGGGCGCACTTGGACAAGGCCTGCCCCGACGTGATCTGCTTGTCTCGCGTCAGCATCGCATGCTGGTGTCCTCGGCGATTGTGAAACGCATGTTCGGTCGTTCTGAGGTTCTGGTCGCCGCGATAAGGCTGACCGATCTGCCGGGGATTTATGTCGATGAAACCGTAGACAGCGTCACGTATTTCCATCTGGTCCTGGCGACGCACGAAGTGATTATCGCCGAGGGTGCCCCGACCGAGAGCTTGCTGATGGGACAGGAAGCGTTGAATTCACTCCCTCCTGCAATGGTCGAGGAACTTACTGTATTGTTTTCGGGCATTTCGACCGGGGGCCTCTCGGATACCAGTTATCTGGTGCCGGACAACGCGCGTCAGAAACAGCTGTTGTCGCGCCACGCTCAACACGCCCGATCATTGCTATCCGACTATACGGAAAGCACCCGTTCTGCAGACTAATGTTGATAGGGCGTTGGCCAACCAAGGCCAACCCCCGCTGTCATGTCTAAGAATTACCGCCGACGATCTCTGCGCGAGCTCATCGGCTGGAACGCCACGCCCACATGCGCTTCGCAATAGGGTTTGCCTGCCTCGACGGGCAGGCCGCAGAACCAGAAATCCTCGGTCGCGGGGTCGCCGACAGGCCATTTGCAGGTCTTTTCGGTCAGCTCCATCAAAGACAGCTTCTTGGCCTTCTTTTCAATCTCGTTGACCTTGGCCAAAGCCTCGGGGCTGATCTCATTGGCCGACGGTTGCGGAGGCAGCGGCTGGCCGGCGGGTATGATCTGGCGACGGGCCGGGGTGACCGGTTTGGCCTCGGGGGCTGGCACCGGACGGGCCGGTTCAGTCTTGGGTGTCGGTTTCGGTTTGGCCTCGGCCTTGGGCGCGGGGGCCGGTTTTTCCTTAGGCTCGGCCTTTGCCGGGCTTGCACCGGTGGCGCGATTCGACAGACCCAGACGGTGCACCTTGCCGATCACCGCATTGCGGGTCACGCCGCCCAGTTCCTTGGCGATCTGGCTGGCCGACTGGCCCTCGCCCCACATCTTTTTCAGCAGCTCTACACGCTCGTCAGTCCAGGACATCATTTGCCTTTCAAAAGCGGAAAGCGGCCCCGGATTCGGGCCGCCTTGGGAAATCATCTCAGCGCCCTATTCTAAACACTGCGGCCCGAGTTACAAGCGGTCTTCGAATCAGGTATGGGGCAGAGCATGCATAATCTCATGGATCACGACGCACGCCGCTTTGGCGCGGTGAATTGGATGGGCCTCTATACACTGGCGCAGCGCGAAACCCTGCGCTTTCTGGCCGTGTGGACGCAGACCCTGCTGGCACCGCTGGTGACGGCAGGCCTGTTCCTGCTGATCTTCAACATTGCCATTGGTCCCAGCCGACCGGATGTGATGGGGGTGCCGTTTCTGACCTTTCTGGCACCGGGCATCATGATGATGACCGTGATTCAGAACGCCTTTGCCAATACATCGTCATCGATGGTGATCGCCAAGGTTCAGGGCAATATCGTCGATACGCTGATGCCGCCGCTATCGCCGCTGGAAATCCTGTTGGGTTATCTGGCCGGAGGCATCGCCCGCGGAATCCTGATCGCCCTTGTTGTCGCAATCGCTCTGGCGTTGGTTCTGGGCATCGTGCCGCAGAACCCGCTGATCGCACTGATATTCGTGGTTTTAGGTGGCGCGTTCATGGGCGCGCTTGGGCTTTTTGCCGGGATTTTTGCCAACAAGTTTGACCAGATGGCGGCGATCACCAACTTCATCGTCACGCCTTTGGCTTTCTTGTCCGGCACTTTCTATTCTGTGCAGGCGCTACCGCCAGTGCTCAATCGGCTAAGCCATGCGAACCCGGTCTTCTATCTGATTGACGGGTTGCGCTATGGGATGATCGGCGTGTCCGACAGCTCTCCTTGGTTGGGCATGGCGATCTGCGCCAGCGCGACATTGTTGGTTGGAGGATTGACCTGGCAGATGTTGCGCACCGGCTACCGGCTCAAGGCCTGACGGTGTATCGCCTCGCGCCAGACCAGAATCAGACCTCCGGTCAGGATGATGGCCGAGCCGATCAGGCTGATCCCATCCGGTATCACCTTGAATACCGCGAAATCGTAGAAGGCAGCGAAGATCAGCGTAGCGTAGCTGATCGGAGCCACAAAAGAGGCATCCGCCCGCGCCATTCCGTTGACGAAACAAGCCTGCGCACAGGCCATTAGCACACCAATCGAGGCCAGCGCCGCCCATTGCTGAGGCGTCGGCATCTGGAAAACGAAACTTACCGCGACTGTCGCAATGGTCAGACCCATCGCATTGTTGATCAGCAGAATCTGGATCGGTATTTCTCGGCCCGAGAGCTTTTTGATAAAGATCAGTTCCATCCCAATTATCACTGCTGCGGTCAGGGCCAGTAATGCAGCGGGCTGAAAGCTAGCGGGCGTTGGACGCAACAGAACCAAAGCACCGATCAAGGCCACGATGGCGGCCAACCAGCGCCACGGGCCGACACCTTCTTTCAGCAGCGGGATTGCCAACATCATGGCAAAGACCGGGTTCAGGAACGAGATAGCCGTCGCATCCGCAATCGGTATGAAAGCAACGGATGCAAACATCAGCGTGATCCCCAGCCAGCCGAAGCTTGTCCGTCCGATATGCAGACCCCAATGCGGGCGGCTCAGGCGGGGGCGCATGATGCCGACGGCTGTCACGATTACCAGAAAGGCAAACAGAAACCGTCCATGGCTGATCTGCATCGGATGCAGGGCAGGGCCAAGCACATCCGTCCCGAGTGCTTTCGCCAGCAATGTGGTCCCTGCGAGAAGGGCGCTGGCCGCAAGGATCAGCAGGGCCGCAAGGGCAGGATTCTGACGTATCGGTGTCATGGTTCAGCCGTGCGCCAGCGTCGGGTAAATGACAAGCGGTAAATCACGGTCTCAGAATGATTTTTGCCCCGATCGCAAAAACGGGGTTTTCAGACCCGGTGCACCCCGCTATACGGCTTCACATGATCAATACCGCACATATCCTGCGCCTCCGACGCCGACGCCTGACCGCATAATCGGCCCGTTTGATCCATTCGCGCTGTCCAAATCCGCGCAAACCCCACCAAATCAGTTGACGACCATGGCCCCAGTGTATCACTCACAGGGCTCAAGCTATTCGAAAAGGATGATCCGATGATCCCGTCCGTTCTGCCGACCTATAACCGCGCGCCCCTGACATTCGTGAAGGGCGAAGGCGCCTGGCTGACCGAGGCGGATGGCCGACGTTTTCTGGATCTGGGCGCGGGCATAGCGGTGAACGCGCTGGGTCATGCACATCCGGCGCTGGTGGCGGCCCTGACGGAACAGGCGCATGCGCTGTGGCATGTTTCAAACCTCTATAACATCCCGCAACAGCAGGCACTGGCGGACAAGCTGGTGGAACACACCTTTGCCGATACTGTGTTCTTCACCAATTCGGGCACAGAATCCTGCGAATTGGCCGTCAAAATGGCCCGCAAGTATTTTTATGACAAAGGTCAGCCCGAGAAGGTCGAGATCATCACCTTCGACGGCTCATTCCATGGCCGGTCATCGGCGGGTATCGCCGCCGCCGGGTCCGAGAAGATGACCAAAGGCTTTGGACCGCTGCTTCCCGGCTTTGTGCATCTGACATTCGGAGACCTCGACGGTGTCACCAACGCCATCACCGACACCACGGCAGCCATCCTGATCGAACCGGTTCAGGGCGAAGGCGGCATCCGCCCCGTTCCGGATGCAGAGCTGAAAGCCTTGCGCCAGATTTGCGATGATAACGGCCTTTTGCTGATCCTCGATGAAGTCCAATGCGGCGTTGGACGGACCGGCAAACTCTTTGCCCATGAATGGGCCGGCATCACGCCGGATATCATGATGGTCGCCAAAGGCATCGGCGGCGGTTTCCCTCTGGGTGCGGTTCTGGCCACCGAAGAGGCCGCCAGCGGCATGACGGCAGGCACCCACGGCTCGACCTATGGCGGCAACCCCTTGGGCTGCGCTGTAGGCTGCGCGGTGATCGATCAGGTCGCCACTCCGGCCTTCCTCGAAGGGGTGAATCGCAAGGCGGGCCTGCTGCGTCAGAAGCTCGAAGGCCTGATCGCGGACCACCCCGAAGTATTCGAGGAGGTGCGCGGCTCAGGCCTGATGCTAGGCCTGAAATGCAAGCCCGCCAATATCGACGTGGTCAACGCTGGCTATGACAACGAGGTCATAACGGTTCCCGCCGCAGATAACGTGATCCGCCTGCTGCCGCCGCTGACCCTCACCGAGGATGACATCGCACAAGCCCTGATCCGCCTCGAGAAAACTGCGGCACAAGTCGAAAACGCAATGGCTTCGGCCTGAACTCGCCTGATTAAAAAGTGAATTAAAATGAACCACTTCCTTGATATCCACAAAACTGACGCAGGTGATCTGCGGAACATGATCGATCAGGCCAGCGCGATGAAGCAGGCGCGCCTCGGTCGTCCCAAAGCAGCCCCGGACGACGAACAGCCTCTGGCAGGCCGCATGGTTGCGCTGATCTTTGAAAAGCCGTCAACACGGACCCGCGTGTCCTTCGATGTCGGTGTGCGCCAAATGGGCGGGCAGACCATGGTGCTGTCCGGCAAGGACATGCAGCTGGGCCATGGTGAAACCATCGCCGACACCGCCCGCGTCCTGTCGCGCTATGTCGACATGATCATGATCCGAACCTTTGATGAAACCATCCTGACCGAGATGTCCGAATACTCGGACGTTCCCGTCATCAATGGTCTGACCGATCGTACACATCCCTGCCAAATCATGGCCGATGTGCTGACCTATGAAGAGCATCGCGGCCCCATCGCAGGAAAAAAGGTCGTTTGGACCGGCGACGGCAACAATGTCTGCGCTTCATTTCTGCATGCCGCCGGTCAATTCGGTTTCGACCTGACATTCACCGGCCCGGCGCAGCTGGACCCGGAAGAAGAATTCATGGGGCTTGCACGCCAGAAGGGCTCGAAAATCGTGATCGAACGGGACCCGCACAAAGCTGTTGAAGGGGCCGACCTCGTGGTCGCCGATACTTGGGTCTCAATGCACGATTCTCAATCCGCGAAGGAGCGCCGCCACAACATGCTGCGCCCCTATCAGGTCAACGCCGAGCTGATGTCGCATGCCAAGCCAGACGCGTTGTTCATGCACTGCCTGCCTGCGCACCGCGAAGAAGAGGCCACATCCGAGGTCATGGACGGCCCGAACTCGGTGATCTTTGACGAGGCCGAAAACCGCCTGCATGCGCAAAAAGCCGTGATGCGCTGGTGTCTGGGCGTCTGAGGCCGACAGCAATCTGGGAGAGCCATAGATGGCTCTCTTAAATCTCGGAGCAACCAATGCCACACATCACTCTGGAATTCTCTGCCGGGCTCGAAAAAACTCATGATTTTCAAGCCATCTGTGAGCAGCTCTATTCCGTGCTCGCCGCGCATGAAGAATTCGATGCCCCAACACTCAAAATCCGTGCCACCTCGTTTCCGTATTTCTGCATCGGGACCGAACCGCAGACGTTCATTCATGCCACGCTCTTGTTGCTGCAGGGCCGTGATGAGGCGACGCGCGCCGAGTTGAACGCGATCATTCTGAATGTTCTGGCTACATCTGCGCCCTCAGTCGGCAGTATCACCGTGCGGGATGTTGAAATAGATCGCGCGACCTATGCCAAACGCTTGTCAGCCTGATTCGGCCCCGGCATGCGTATGGGATGTTTAAACGCGTCGGGTCACATCCCAGATCCGTAATCTGGCGAGCGTAGCGACGCACGCCAGAACTACCAGCACACACAATGCGATCTTGGTCATGATCTCCATTGTGCCCTCAATCAGCAGGGCGTGTACGACACTGCCCAGAATGGTTACCAGCGCCAGTCCTGTGTGCCCCAGACGCCAGAGCCGAAATCGCAGGTTCAGGCGTAGGCGCAGAACGCCCATCGTTGCTGCAGCAAAACCCGTCCACATCGCGATCACACCCCAGACGGAAAAGGGTGTGGCTGATACGAATAGAAGCGCGTCCACGACATCCGGCGGGCTCGTGATCCACAAACCGCCCACATGGATTACGATCGCTGCGACAAGGGCCAGACCGCACCGCCTGTGCCATAAGCGGCTGCGCACAGGTGAAAGCCCAGGCAACCAGCGTCCGGCCAGCAAGGGTTGCATCAGCAGAAGGCACATCCCGACGATGCCCGCAAACCCGGCTAGGATGTAGATCGGCTCGCGCCACGCCAGATAAGGGCTGAATGCTGCCGCGATAACCGGCACCAGAAGGGCGACAATCAACGCTGCCCAGATCAGTATGCGCCTCAACACGTATCAGGCAGGCTGCAAGACGAAATGCGCTGCAAGCGTTTTGTCTTTCGCGCTCGACATCACCGGGCGCAGGAAAACCGTTTCGAATTCGCCGCTGTCATAGGCGAGATGCCCATGCGGTTGGCCAAAGGCGGGCACGATTTGTGGCATCTCAAGCCGAAATTCACCGTTCGCATCCGTCAGCGTCGCCCCATGGCTGCGCTGGTCGCGCTCGTGCCCCTCGGTCGTATGCGCCCAGATCTGAATACGCTGGCCGGGCAAGGGGGCTCCGTCGCCTGCGCGGCGCACGGTGCCGGTCATCCAGAAACCTCCGCCGCCGATGCGCTGCACAATAGGGGCGCCGGGGCGATAGTTGTTCGATCCGCCCCGCATGGACGGGGTCGGTGCAACGCCCTGCGCCCGCGCAGGCGTGGTCAGCCCGGCCGTGCCTAGCGCTGCAAAACAGCCCGCCGTAACCAACGCGCTGCGGCGGGTAAGAAGAACGTGCGACATCGAGAGGGCTCCTTTCGATAACGGGCATGTTGTCTGGCCTGATACTCAATCTAGCACGTTTGTTGCGAAAGCCGAGTTAAGCTGGTCTGAAGATCGGGTCATTTCATCACCGTCACGTGAGCGTTGCCGCCGTTTCCGCCCATCGTGCACTGTATATGTGCACTCATGCGCTATGCCAGATAATAAATCATACTATATTCCACATTATCAAACATATTGAAGCCCAAGCCAGATCCTGACCTAAGGGAGAGCGAGAATGAGCTGGAATCCGACCCATACCCCCGACTGCCGGTCCGAGAACCCGGCGCTAGACAGCCTGATCATCCCCCGTGCCCGTGATCTGGGCGGGTTCGAGGTGCGCCGCGCGCTACCCTCGGTCAAACGGCAACTGGTCGGCCCCTTCATCTTCTTCGACCAAATGGGTCCGGCCGAATTCATCACCGAAGGCGGTATTGATGTTCGGCCGCATCCCCATATCGGACTTGGTACCGTGACCTATTTATATCAGGGCGAGTTTGAACACCGCGACAGTCTCGGCACGCATCAGATGATCTATCCCGGCGAGGTCAACTGGATGGTCGCTGGGCGTGGTGTGACCCATTCCGAACGTACCAGTGACCAAACACGCGGCAAGAAACACAGCCTGTTTGGCATCCAGACTTGGATCGCCCTGCCCGAAACTCACGAAGATATGGCCCCCGATTTCGAACACCACAAACAGGGCGCGTTGCCTCATATTCAGGATGCAGGCGTCAGCGCCCGCCTGATCCTTGGTTCCGCCTATGGCGAAACCAGCCCGGTCACCATGCTGTCCGAGACCTTTTATCTCGACGTCCAGCTCGAACCGGGTGCCTCCTTCCCGCTGCCCGACAATCACGAGGATCGCGGTGTCTATGTCACCACAGGCTCGGTCGAGATCGCAGGCGACAGCTTTGAGGCGGGTCGCATGATGGTCTTCCGCCCCGGCGATCACCTGTCCGTGAAGGCCGGACCACTGGGTGCGCGGCTGTTGTTGCTGGGCGGTGCAACCCTGAACGAAGATCGCTACATCTGGTGGAACTTCGTCTCCTCCTCGAGGGAGAAGATAGAAACGGCCACACGCGAATGGAAAACTGCCGACTGGGCGAACGGCGCCTTCCACCTGCCGCCCGGTGATGATCAGGAGTTCATTCCGATCTCGGAAGACCTCGAACGCACCCGACCCAGACGCGCCCGCGTCTGACCCCACGTCACGCTGGCTCCGTTGAACGATCCCGGCGATCCTTGGAGGCACAGCGGAGGTAAGCCATGAATATCGTCATCGCCGGTGCAGGCAGCATTGGCTGCTTTTGCGGCGCATTGCTGGCCGCAGCGGGGCACAGCGTGACGCTGCTGGGCCGCGCGCGGGTGCTGGACGCCATCCGGGGACAGAGGCTGACGGTGACAGATTTCTTGAACCTGCATCGCCACGTCGCCGCCTCACAACTCACGCTCAGCGAAGACCCTGCCTGTCTTGGGGATGCCGAGTTGGTCATCGTCACGGTAAAAACCGGCGCGACCGCCGAGATGGCAGCGCTGATCGCCGCATACGCCACGGAAACGGCCCCGGTTCTGTCTTGGCAGAATGGGCTCGAGAACGCCCGCACCCTGCGCACCGCTCTTCCCGGACGCGACGTTCGGGCTGGAATGGTGCCCTTCAACGTGGTGCCGACGGGCCCGGCAACCTATCACCGCGCCACATCGGGCGAGATCGTCATCGAGCGTGGCTCCCGGTCTCTGGCTGAACGCCTTAGCGCCCCAGATCTACCCGTCAGCGAAAGCGACCAGATCGAGGCAGTGCAATGGGGTAAGCTGGTGATCAACCTCAACAATGCATTGAACGCATTGTCCGGCCTGACCTTGCAAAACCAACTGCTCGACCGAAACTGGCGTCGCCTGATGGCTGATCAAATGGCCGAGGCGCAGCGTGTTTTGAAAGTCGCCGAGATCGAGGCCACCTCCACAACGCCACTACCCGCATGGATGACACCGCACATTCTACGTCTGCCAACGCCAATTTTTACACGAATTGCGGCAAAAATGCTGACCATCGACCCCAATGCGCGCACCTCGATGGCTTATGATCTGACGGCGGGTCGCCCGACCGAAATCGACAGTCTACAGGGCGAAATCATCAAACTCGGCCAACAGTACGCGATCCCAACCCCGATCAATAGCCGAGTCTCTCAACTCATCCACCAATCACCGGACACGCCGCTCACAGTCGACCAGATCATAACCTGATCCGTCTCTTCATCTGGCCTAAAATACCTCGGAGCGCGAGGCAGAGCCTCGCAAATTCCGATCAAGCGAACGCAGTCAAAACCCAGAAAATTAGCGCCGACATCACTGCCGCTGCCGGTACCGTGATCACCCAGGCCGCTACGATGGTCATGAAATGCGACCGCCGCACCAGCTTGCGCCGCCGCCGTTCCTCGCGCGCCAGTCGCAGCTCCGCCGGCCGCTGGCGGTTCGAGTATTTCCACCGCCGTTCTGCATGCCACTCCCGATAGAAGCCAACACCAAAGACGGCCCCAACTGCGATATGAGTCGAACTGACCGGCAGACCCAGCCAACTGGCGACGATGACCGTGATCGCCGCCGATAGCGCGACACAGAACGCCCGCATCGGGTTCAGCTTGGTGATCTGGCTGCCGACCATACGGATCAGCTTGGGACCGAACAGGAATAGGCCGAACGAGATGCCAAACGCACCGATCACCATGACCCATGTCGGGATCGAGACTTTCGTGGCAAAATCTCCGAACTCGGCCGCATGCACGATCGCCGCCAATGGACCCACCGCATTGGCCACATCATTGGCCCCATGCGCAAAGCTCAGAAATGTGGCCGAAATCACCAGAGGCAGACCAAACAATGTCTTCAACGACCGGGTCCGGTTCTCCAACCCTTCAGACTTGCGCTTGACCCACGGTACCGTCGCAGCCCAGACCAGGCCGCCAAAGGTCAGACCGATCAAAAGGGCAAATTGAAGATCAATTTTGACGATCCGCTTCAGGCCTTTGACCGACAAGTAGGTGGCAAACGCCCCTGCCATCACGGCAACCAGAATGGGCACCCAGCGCCGCGCTGCCGCGATCTTGTCGTCCTGATACTGGATCTTGTGTTTGATCAATGCCAGAAAGGCGGCTGCAATCATCCCGCCCAAAACGGGTGAGATCACCCAGCTGGCGGCAATCGCGCTCATCGTGCCCCAACTCACCGCGCTCAGGCCCGCTGCTGCAATGCCGGCACCCATCACGCCGCCGACCACCGAATGCGTGGTCGAAACCGGTGCCCCGACCCAGGTAGCCAGATTGACCCACAGTGCCGACGATATCAGGGCCGCCATCATCGCCCAGATGAACACATTGCTGTTCTGCACCGACATCGGATCGATGATGCCCTTAGAGATGGTCGAAACCACATCCCCCCCTGCCAGCAACGCGCCTGCGCTTTCTGCGATGGCGGCAATCAGGATGGCTCCGCCCATGGTCAGAGCATTGGCCCCCACTGCCGGGCCCATATTGTTGGCTACGTCGTTGGCACCGATATTGATCGCCATGTAAGCGCCGAATGCCGCAGCTGCGACAACGATCACGCCACCATCGGCCCGTCCGAACAGAAGCGCTGCAGCCAATCCTGCTAGCGCGATAAAGGCCAGTGCAATTCCGGGGGCCAACAGAGGACGCGATACTTGGGCATTGGCGTGCTCAACGCGCGAGATACGCTGTAGGTCACGGTCCAGTGCGTGCCAACGGGCTTTGGTGGAGTGGTCTGACATCGGTTCACAACGGCTGTTTTGAATGATGCCCGCCGCTAAACGGTTCCAATGGGCGCGGCAACCTTTGTCATCAGTTTTTTACAATATTGTTACAATTGCAGTAGCAAGTCGCGCAATTCCGGCTCTTGCACGCGTTCGGCGGCCACCTTCGGGGACACCCAGCAGCGCTTACGCTGATCGGACTCGGGGAATACATCCGCCAGATCGGTCACCTCGATCCGATAAACGCTGGTGATAACCGGCAACGCCGTGCCGTCATCCAACCTTTTGTCGTAAGAGTAATGACCAACGGGATCTTTCTGCACCTCAGTCGCGCGCACCCCAGCCTCTTCCCAGGCTTCCCGCAATGCGGTTTCCGGCCCGTTGAGCCCATCAATGGGCCAGCCTTTGGGGATAATCCAGCGTCCGGTGCCCCGACTGGTGATTAACAAAACGTCGTCACCGGGACCTGCCTTGCGGGTACACAACGCAGCAACCTGCACCCGGCTTGGGCGCTGGATCAGCGGTCGCGCGACCTCTTCCCAGATGTTGCGTATCCATGTCGTCATGTCAGGCCTGCTCGGGCGTATTCTTTTTGTAATTCGAAGAAGTTACATAATCATGTATTGCTGAGTTAACAATACCGCCCTCGGATAACCGCAAAATATGGCCTGAACTTTCAGTGTTTCGTGTATTTTTGCAGCAATTTGTGCGCTTTCCGCCGTTTCCGCCAATGAGGCTTATCAACGCCCACCTGATCAACTTAGCCTTTGCGCCGCTTCGCGCGCAGCGTTGGATCCGCCTGAGTTGGATCTTCGGGCCAGGGATGTTTTGGGTACTGCGCCCGCATGTCCTTGCGCACATCCGCATAAGACCCGGCCCAGAATCCGGGCAGATCACGGGTGATCTGGATCGGTCGCTGGGCCGGTGACAGCAGCGTGATCTTCAAAGGCTCGCCCCCAACCACCGGATGTTGCGTAACGCCAAATACCTCTTGTAGCCGAACCGAGATTTCGGGCACCGCACCGCCATAGTCAATTGGCAGCTTGCGGCCCAACGGAGTCACAAACGAGCCCGGCGCCCGCCGATCCAGTTCCTGCATCTGGTCCCAGTCCAGCCGGGCGCGCAGCGCGGGCAGCAGGTCGAACCGCTTCCAGTCATCGGCATTGCGCACGCCCGAGAGCATCGGCAGCAGCCAGTCTTCCAGCGTATCCATCAGCCCGGTTTCCGAGAAGTCCGGCAAATCAGCGCCTTCCGCGCGGATCAACTCGACCCGAGCGGCCAATCGCGCTGCGGCCCCGTTCAGCCGCACACCCAGATCGCGCACCCCGTCCAACATCGCCTGCGCCAATGCATCCTCGGGGACATCTTTCCAGATGCGGTCGTCCAGCGTGATCGCTCCGAACCGCTCTTGCCTGCGCGCCACGACACGGCGTTCGCGTTTCGACCAGTCGCAGCTGTCGACCCACGCGATCTGATCGCCGAATAGATCGCGAATTTCCCCCTCGGAAATCTGCGCTGCCATGCGCACACGCGCCTCACGCGGGTTCCCATCCGTATCCGTCACCACGAGATATGGCGCACCTGCCAGCGTATCACCGGCTTCCAGCACGACGCCTTTGCCACCCGACAGGACATAACGCGGGACATCTCCCTTGCGTCGCTGTCCGATGCGATCGGGATAGGCCAGCGCCGCCATCGCTGCCGGGCTCAGACCGCCCGCATCCTTAGATTGCGCGCGCAACCGCTTTGCTTCGCCCTTGATCCGATCCAGCGCGCCCATGTTGACCTGCCAGACCCGATTGCGCTGAAACGCGCGCACGTCCCGCAGCACCTCAAGCCTCAAAGACAGATCGACCGGAGCGCCCCTTAGCGGATCGCGTTCCGCCATCAGCGCCGCCAGTGCCGCAGCCTCAGGTCCTGCGTGCAGCAACATATGCCCCAGCCGAGGATGCAGCGGCAGCGCCGCCAGCGCCCGCCCATGTTCGGTGATCCGGCCTTTGCCATCCAGGGCACCCAGCATCGCCAGCAACGCGCGCGCCTCAGCCAGCGTGCCTTCGGGCGGCGCGGTCAGAAACGCAAGATCACCCGGTTCTGCGCCCCAGAGCGACAATTCCAACGCCAGCCCGGTCAGATCGGCTGCCTCGATCTCGGCAGGCGGGTAGGCGGCTAGTGCACCTTCTTCGCCCTTGGACCACAACCGATAGCAGACACCTTCGGCCACACGCCCCGCACGGCCTGCGCGCTGCGTCGCTTCGGCCCGCGTCACCCGCTCGGTCACCAGCTGCGACATGCCTGATCCGGGATCGAACCGTGCCCGCCGGGCTTGCCCCATATCGACCACCACGCGGATATCGGGAATAGTCAGCGAGGTTTCGGCAATCGACGTCGCCAGAACCACCTTGCGACCTTGCTTAACCGGCGCAATCGCCGCGCGCTGGGCGGCAAAGGGCAGTGCTCCGAACAAAGGCCGCACTAAACAGGAGTCGGGTAGACGGCTGGCCAAAGCCGCCTCGGCCCGCCGAATTTCACCTTCACCGGTCAGGAACACCAGCATGCCCCCTTTGGTTTCCCGTTCGGCTCGCACCACCAGATCGATCAGCGCGTCCAGTCGCCGCGCCTGCGGCGCCAAAGGCCGGTCCAACCAGCGGGTCTCGACCGGATAGCTGCGCCCTTCGGATGTCACCAGAGGCGCGTTCATCAGCTGGCCCACCGGTTCAGCATCCAGCGTCGCGGACATCGCCAGCAAGATCAGGTCATCGCGCAACGCTCCAGTCACCTCAAGGCACAGTGCAAGCCCAAGATCGGCGTTCAGGGACCGTTCGTGGAATTCATCGAATATCACAGCACCTACGCCGGGCAGGTCAGGTTCGGATTGCAGCATCCGTGTCAGGATACCTTCGGTCACAACCTCGATGCGCGTCGCCTTTGAAACTTTCACGTCTCCACGGACACGATAGCCCACGGTCTGGCCCACGGGTTCACCCAGCGTCTCGGCCATGCGTTCGGCGGCGGCGCGGGCGGCCAGCCGCCGGGGCTCCAGCATGACGATCCGGCCCTCGCACAGACCGGTCTGTAGCATCTCAAGCGGCACGCGGGTTGTCTTGCCCGCACCCGGCGGCGCCTGCAGCACCGCGCGCCCATGCGTTCGCAAGGCGTTCAGAAGATCGGGAATGGCGTCATCAATGGGCAACCGGGTCATATCGCCTTATCGCCAAAGCCTCGGCCAAGGTCCAGCGTCGCCAAACTCGGCTCCGGTTGGGGCTGGACAAACCGGGTCACACCCCCTCATCTAGGGCAAATTCCAGCCGGGGACTTACCGATGAACATTGCCGAGCTTGGCGACAGGATCTTGAACGGAGAGCGCAGGGCATTGGCCCGTGCGATCACACTGGTCGAAAGCGGGCGTGAAGATCATCGAGCGCAGGCAACCGCGCTGCTGGATCAATTGAGCGGCGCCGGACGCCAGGCTTTGCGGATCGGCCTGTCGGGCACGCCGGGTGTGGGCAAATCGACCTTTATCGAAAGCTTCGGCATGATGCTGACGGGGCAGGGGCTGCGTGTTGCGGTTCTTGCAGTTGACCCCAGCTCGGCCCGTTCGGGGGGCTCGATCCTGGGCGATAAGACCCGCATGGAAAGGCTGAGCCGCGAGAAAGACGCCTTTATCCGCCCGTCCCCCAGCCAGAGCCATCTTGGTGGCGTGGCGCGCCGCACACGCGAAGCGATTGCACTTTGTGAGGCGGCTGGTTTTGACGTCGTGCTGATTGAAACCGTGGGTGTGGGCCAATCGGAAACCGTTGTGGCCGAGATGTCTGACCTGTTCCTGCTGCTGCTGGCCCCGGCGGGCGGAGATGAGTTGCAGGGCGTCAAGCGCGGCATCATGGAGATGGCCGACATGATCCTGATCAACAAGGCCGATGGCGACCTGAAAGCGACTGCCACCCGCACCTGCGCCGATTACGCGGGCGCGCTGCGTCTGCTGCGCAAACGCCCGCAGGACCCCGAAGGGTTTCCCAAGGCCATGACCGTTTCAGCGGTTGAAGAGCATGGGCTGGAACAGGCCTGGGACGAGATGCAGGCCCTGACAACCTGGCGGCGCGAAGCCGGGCATTGGGTATCGAACCGCGCCACACAGGCACAATACTGGTTCGAGCAAGAGGTACGCCACGCATTGCTTGCGCGTCTCGAAACGCCACAGATGCGCAGTCGGATGAGCGATCTTGGCGCTCAGGTCAGTGCGGGCCACCTCAGCCCATCGGCGGCGGCCGAACAAATCCTCTCCGGGCTGTCCGACGCGTAACGCTCTGGCGTTATGATGCGTGCGCGGCTGGTGCGCTGACCGCTAATCGTGTATTAAAGCTACATATATTGTTGTGTTTGAGTGTAAGTCACTGCGTTTGAACCGGGTTGAGAAAGGGCTTGGTCAGCTCGGATCGTGCCCGGATTCTCCGAGGAACGGGACACGTCAGAATGCCTAATATCAATGGTACCAACGGCGACGACGATATCGATGTCACAAATGACAACGGTACTCTGAACGGAAACCCGGCGACGCCTCCGGTGACCGGTATCCGTGGCCGTGGCGGCGATGACGATATCACCATCACCAATAGCACCATTGCCAACAATGTCCTGGGCAATGCAGGCACCGACACGATCATTGTCACCAACAGCACGGTTGGCGGGCGCATCGCTAGCGGGTCCGATGCGGATACGGTTGATATCAGGGGGTCAACCGTCGGCGATATCCGGCTTGGTGCCGGTAATGACACGCTGAATTTCACCAGCACCACGGTGTCGGGTGACATTCGCGGCGGCAGCGGAACCGACACGCTGAACCTCCCTGAGGGCACTGTTATCACGGACGATACTTTCGGGGTGATTACGGTCGAAGACGGGGTTGGTTACTCAGTCTCTAGCGGCACATTTACCCTGCCTTCAGGCATCACCGTCACGTATTCAGCGTTCGAGAACGGGTCGGGTATGCCCTGTTTCACGCGCGATACATTGATCACGACGCAGCAGGGCCAGACCCCCATCCAGTCGCTGTGCACCGGTGACCTGATCCCCACGCTGGGGCAGGGCCTGCACCCGATCCGTTGGATCGGGCGGCGCGAATTTGATCGCTTCCAGCTTGAAGCCAACCCCAGACTCTGGCCTGTGCGTATCCTTGCAGGGGCATTGGGCGAGGGGCTGCCGCATCGCGATCTGCTGGTCTCGCGCCAGCATCGGATGCTGGTGCACTCAAAGATCGCCCAACGCATGTTCGGCACGACCGAGGTTCTGATTCCGGCCATCAAACTCACTGCAATGCCGGATATCTACATTGATGAAAGCGTGGAAAGCGTCGAGTATTACCACCTGCTGTTCGACCGCCATCAGGTGATCTTTGCCGAGGATGCGCCAACCGAAAGCCTCTATACCGGCCCCGAAGCGCTGAAAATGCTGAGCGCCGCGTCGCGTCGCGAGATATTCGAGATTTTTCCCGAACTGACAGACCTTGACTACCGCGCCGACCCGGCCCGCATGATCCCCGGCGGGCGGCTGCAAGCGCAGTTGATCACGCGGCATTTGAAGAATAACAAGCCGCTGTTGCGGATGTCCCCGATCTTGACCTCAAATGAATTCAACTCGGGTGCAAAGATTTCGCCGCAGCCGTCTTGACCCTTCGCGCGATTCCCACTAAACGCATCCAACCAGTTTTCGGGCGCGACTTCGGGTTGCGCCCCTTGTGATTTGGCCGCGGGTCTTGTACCCGGCCTCCAGAAACAAAGGAAGAAACCATGTCGCGCCGTTGCGAACTGACCGGAAAAGGCCCGATGACTGGCAACAATGTCAGCCACGCCAAAAACAGAACTCGTCGCCGTTTTCTGCCCAACCTGAACGACGTTACCCTGCAGTCGGAAACTCTGGGTCGTGGCGTCAAGCTGCGCATCTCGGCAGCTGCCCTGCGCTCGGTCGACCACCGCGGTGGTCTGGACGCGTTCCTGGCCAAAGCCAAGGATGACGAGCTGTCGGCGAACGCCCTGAAAGTGAAGAAAGAAATCGCCAAGGCGCAAGCCTCGGCCTAAGCGCTTTCTCACGCTAGAATTCAGCCCTGCACCCTGCGGTGTGGGGCTTTTCTTTTTTGCATTCGCTGCCCCTGTGCGAATGATTGTCTCTGAAATGGTAATAAAACGCCCCGCTTCGTGACGTTGTTCACAGAACGCCTGCTGAATATCGCATATGTTTATGCATATTCATGTTGAGGGGGTTACCATGTCACTCAAAGCAAAGAATTTTCTGTTTTTACTGCCACGATCAATTGCAAAAGCCGTGATCCGCTGCACCCGGATGCAGCGCCGGGTAAACCGACTGCATACGGGGATGAATGCCGAGGCGTTCAGGCCGCCGAAAAGCTGAGCTAGGCCATACTGTCTCAGCCACTGCTTTGCGCTTGAAGCCGGTTCAGTGGGCGGCGTATATACCAAGCTGACATGACAGGCTTTTTCCGCACATTTCTGCCTTATACGCTGTCCTTGATGGTGATCCTCACCGGGCAGGGACTGGCCGTGTCGCGGGGTATGGAGCGCGCGGTCGGGCAGATGGTTTTGTGCACCGGCAGCGGACCGGTCGTCGTCTATATGGACGAAGACGGCCAACCGACCCGCGCACCGCAATACTGCCCTGACTATGCGCTCAACCTGCTGGGCGCGATCCATGAAGCCTCGGTTGCCGTACCTCCGGCCCCGCCGCGCGCGCTCCCCGCGCCGTCGCTCCTTTCCCAGCATCTGATTGCCGCGCCGCTGCCGCGACACCCAGCTCGTGCCCCGCCGGTTTCTGCCTGATTCCAGTTTCCAAACTCTATCAGACAGTTACCAAGGAGAGGCATAATGACCCTCAAATCCAGCCTGCTTGCAGTCCTGACTACCTTTTCGCTGACCGGTGCGGCGCTGGCTGCCGATACCATCTCGGTCGAAGACCCTTATGCACGGTCTTCGGGCAAAACCGCGAAGGCGGGTGCCGCCTTTATGATGATCCAGAATCAAGGCGATACCGATGACCGCCTGATCGGCGTGACCTCGGATGCGGCTGCCCGAGTGGAACTGCACACTCATAAGGTTGACGAAAACGGTGTCGCCAAGATGGTGCATGTGAAGGAAGGCTTCGCCATTCCGGCGGGCGAAACCCACATGCTGAAACGCGGCGGTGATCACGTCATGTTCATGGGCCTGACCGCGCCTTTCGAACAGGGCGGAACCGTTCCCGTCACTCTGATCTTCGAAAATGCTGGAGAGGTCGCGGTCGATATCCCGGTCGATCTTGAGCGCCAGGACAAAGGCGGCCATTCGAACTAACGCCTGTCTTAAGGCTGTGGTACAGCCATCATCCATACGACAGGCCGGGCAATGCCCGGCCTGTTGCGTCATCTGTTGACGGTTTTCATCTCCAATCGATCGCCCGCTTTTTTGAACCGTGCCGCCAGAAAGAACATCACCACCGCCGAGGTCAGCGCGAAGAAGGCAATTGCCCAGCCCAACGCCACCATGCCGCTGCCGGGCCAGAAGATCAGCACCAGCCCGACGATGAGTGCGAAGATACCTGAATTACGCACCGTTGCGCGCTCGGGGTCTTGTGGATGCATTTGCGGCAGCGCCATGAACGAGCCGATCGCAACGAACAGCGCCATCGCCCCCATGAGGGTGAACGCCAGCCAGGCCACGCCCTGTGGCCAGATCAGCAACACCAAACCGATCAGCGCGGCACCGATACCGACGCCTCCGATCAGCCCGCGCCGCCCAAAACCCAGCCAGGTCAGCGCGCCATCCAGAATCAGCAGCGCCCCTACCAATCGCAGCAATAATGAGATGCTGCTGGTCGGCCAGAACAGCGCTGCAATCCCGATCAGACCCGCGAGAATTCCACGCAGCAGAAAGGTCCACCACAGGCTGGCCAGATTGGTACTTAACGTATCGCGCGCGTCGATACTGCTGTCGTCAAGGATTTCTCCGTCTTTGGGCGGTAGATCGGTCATGTCACTCACTCGGGTTTGCGTTTTCTGCACCATAGACGGGAAGACGCGCCGCTGTCTGCCCCTATCGCGTGCTGCCTCGCGCCAACAGCTCATCGACCCAGCGCGGTACTGCCTCCGAGGCTGGCCCCAGCCGGGTTTCATCAAATATTCCGGCGGATGGCTCAAGGTTCAATTCGATCGTCCGCGCGCCCACGGCCCGCGCCTCTTGTACAAACCCTGCCGCCGGATAAACCTGCCCCGAGGTGCCGATCGAGGCGAACAGCGATGCTTCCATCAGATGGTCGTAGATCTCATCCATGAAATATGGCATCTCGCCGAACCATACCACGTCGGGCCGGGCCGAGGGCTGGTGACAGGACGGGCAGGGCTCACCCACATCCATTTCGGGTGGCGAAGCCCAACGATATCCGCACCCCGCACACAAAGCCCCAGCCAAGGTGCCATGCATATGGAGCACATGCGCGGCCCCTCCTGCCTCGTGCAGGCTGTCGACATTCTGGGTGACAAGGATCACCTCTCCAGGCCAGCCCTGCTGCAACCGGGCCAGCGCCTGATGCGCCGCGTTGGGCTGCGCCTTGGCGGCCTGTACTCGGCGGGCATTGTAAAACTGATGCACCAGCGACGGATTGCGGGCAAAGCCCTCGGGCGTGGCCACATCCTCGATCCGGTGCTGCGCCCACAGGCCCCCTTCATCGCGGAACGTGCCCAACCCGCTTTCGGCGGAAATCCCGGCCCCGGTCAGAATGACGATCTTTTCCATATCCGCCCCACGCGCTAAACCACTCTTATGACACACCGTATCCTTTTCGTCTGCCTGGGCAATATCTGCCGATCCCCCGCCGCCGAGGGCGCTTTTCGCGCCCGCGCCCCGCATCACCAGACCGACAGCGCCGGAACCTCGGGCTGGCATATCGGAGACCCGCCTTACGGCCCAATGCAAAAGGCCGCCCGCGCGCGTGATATCGACCTCAGCGACCTACGCGCGCGCCAGTTCGTGGCCGAGGATTTCAACCACTTCGACCTGATCATCGGAATGGACGCAGAAAACATCGCGAACATCGAAGATTTGCGCCCGGACGGCAACGACACCCCGGTCCGCCTGTTGACCGATTTCGCCCCCCATACCGGTGCCGACCATGTGCCTGACCCGTACTACACCCGGGATTTCGACGGTGCTCTGGACCTGATCGAAGAGGCCGTGGCGGGGCTGGATGCGCATGTACGGGCTCAGCGGTAGTTTTGCCTTGCGTATTCAATCAATCCAGAGCGACAGCATGTTTGAGCCCAAAACCAACGTTTATTCGGCCTCTGCAGGCTGCATCGCAATCAGCGACAGGGGTCAAATCATCTGCCTTCTTAGCGCAAACCCTTGTGCCTATGCAGATAGTCGCATTAAGTGCATGGAATAGTAGTCCGATCCCCAATGGTCATTTGATGGAATGATACAAATTCCTGATGCACGCACGAGGCTGTCATCAGCACACATAAATCTCCAAGCTCCAAGAGCGACTACAGCCAGCTAATCCAAGTGAGTTAGACATATGATCACAGGCACGTTTAACCAGCTGAATACCCCAAAGGTTAGTGACAAAAAATGAACGACGAGCGCGCGCTGTTCCTGCACGAAGTTCTGTCACCGGAAAGACTGACGCGGGTGGTGGATGTGGGTGCCAATCCTCTTGGCGCTACCCCATATTCAACCCTCCTGAAGAACCGCATATGCGATGTCTGGGGTTTCGAACCACAGCAAGATGCATTTGCACGGCTCTCTGAAGAGGGAGGAGAAAATGAAACCTATCTTCCTTATGCGATCGGCAGAGGAGGAAGTGAGCGCCTTCATGTTTGCAAGGGAAGTGGCTTCACTTCGCTATTCGAGCCCAACCCCGACTTCATCAGAGTTATGGGAAGGTGGCCCAGGCAAATGCGGGTCGAAGAAGTTGTACCAATAACCACCCATCGGCTGGACGACCTGAAAGAGCTGCCAGAGTTCGATCTGCTGAAGATTGACGTGCAGGGCGGAGAATTGGACGTATTCAGGAATGCGCGCGAAAAACTCAAGAATGCGGTCGCTGTGATATCCGAAATCGCCATGGTTCCGCTTTACAAGGGTCAGCCACTGCTTGACTCACAAATGAGTGAGTTGTCTGCGCAGGGATTTCATTTCCACAAGTTTCTTTTTCTAAAGTCTATGGCGGTCAAGACCCGTGCCTCGTCCCGCCTGAAGATGCGCGCTATGCGCAATCAGGCCATTGATGGCGACGCCGTGTTCCTGAAAAGGTTCTTCGCACTGGAGGACTCACCGACAGAAAGCTTGAAACATCTTGCGATCCTGGCGGACGCAGTGTTTCAAAGCCCCGATGTCGCACTTATGGCTCTGGAAGTGCTGGCTGATCGCGACGTTGTCAAAGAGGCTGAACTGGACGCCTACGAGGCGTTAGTAGAAGCTGAATTCAGCAGGTAAGAACAGCCTTTATTCCGGACATACTAACGCTCATCAAACGTCTTTTGGTTTGCAGGACGGATCACGCATGGCTCAAATAAAAGAGCCTGGATGCTCACTTTCCGGTTCACCCCACCACCTTCAACTGACCAGCTAACCACGGCAATTGCGCAATCGCTGGATCAACGATCTGGCTGCGCATCAGGCGTCGGATCATGTCGGCCACCTCCTGAGGTACCTGATCGGACCAGTCGGTCCGTGTAAACAAGGAAATGGTGCGTGCGAACTCACCGAACGGGGCAGGGTGCGCCTCCATCCCGTCGTGGAAGCGGGCGGCGCGCATATAGCCCAGCGGCGTGGTAATCGCCCAGCCGAGGCCGCGCGCAACCATCGCCATCAGCGCGAGGTGTGAGCCGATTTCGAACCGTTCCTCGAACTCCAGCTGCTGCCGGGCCAGATGGCTTTCGATCTGACGGCTGATCAACTGCTCGCGGGCATAGCGCAGAAAGGGCAGATCCTGCACTGGTTGCGCAACGCCCTTAGGCGCGACCAGAATGAACGGATCCTGCACCAGCGGATATTCGACCACGCCCTCCAGCACCTCGCCAGAATGGGCCGAGACCGCCATGTGCAGGCGCTGCGCTTCCAGCTCGGCAAACAGGTCCAGGCTGGGCAGCGTGATCAGCTTGAATTTCGACCGGGTCAGACTGTCGGCCAGCAACGTCGCCAATCGCGGCGTCAGGTCGTTGTCGAAATCGTCGATCAAGCCGATGGACAGGGTGGTCAGATGCCCCAGATCCATCACTGCCAGTTCGCCTTGCGCCATCTGCAACTCGGCCAGCACTGCCTCGGCCCGCGCCAGGAAACTGCGGCCGGCCTGCGTCAGTCGCATCGGTCGCCGCCCGTGATCCACCAGATCGGTGCCCAAAGCCTTTTCCAGATTGCGCAACTGCTGGGAAACCGAGGGCTGGCTGAGCCCCGTGATCTCGGCCGCCTGCGCCACCGATCCGGTCCGCGCCAGCGCCTCGAACACTTCAAGGCCCCGCAGGGTCAGCCCTTTCATCACCATCGCACATACCTTTCGCTGCGCCATTTCTGAGGCGCAGCGGGCATCAGGTCAAGGATTGACAGGGCTCAGTTGCAGATCGCTTGCGCCATCTGGCCAAAGTTCTGATACCGATCCCACAGCGCATCATCGCGCGCGGTCTGCGACATCTTCAACTCCTGCGCCTGATGCGGATTGGTGAACCACTTGGCGACGGTCTTCTGATCACTACGCGTCAGCGCCTGATCCGCCACGCGCTGAATACACCGGCACCGCGCCCGCGTCGCCGCTTCACGGTCTGATGCCAGACACGCCCGCTTGATCTGCGCCGCGTCCACTGTGTGGGCCACCGACGTCAGCGATGCCGCACAAAATGCGATTAAGAGGAACTGTTTCATACTCGAGCCTCGTTTTTTGCCTGCCCGGACGGGTCTTATGCCCCTCTCGGTCTGCGGCGGAGTATGAATCAAAGTGGATTCGGGATCAATTGGGTGGTTCGAAAAAGTGATTGCACGCGGCTGGGATGTCGCGTTTTCTAGCCAGACATTGTTTAAATCTCTTTCATGAGACCACTATGCTTAAGAAATACGGGCGCACTTCCATCTGCCGGAGTCTCCCGGGGCGACCAGCGATGATAAGATCATGTCCAGCGTTGATAAACTGGCTTCGGCTGATGAGGTCGTCTTCACCGAAAAACTGGACGGTGAGAATACAACGATTCATAGTCAGGGCTGCCACCCCCGCAGTATTGACGCGCGTTACCACCCGTCCCGAGATTGGATGAAGGCCTTCGCTACCGGAATTTCGCCACAGCTTGACGAAGATGAGCGCATAGTCGGTGAATATCTGTTTGCGCGCCACTCGATAGCGTACTCGGCGTTGCCGACTTATTTCCTGGGCTTCGCCTGGATCAAGGCAAAGCGCGTGCAATCGTGGGACGCGACGCTTTCACGCTTTCTCGAGCTGGGGATTGCTGCCGTTCCCGAACTCTATCGCGGACGGTTCTCTGTTAAGGTTCTGGCAGATGTGATCGCGGGCCTGGATCTGGATACTCAGGAGGGTTTTGTCGTTCGCGCAACTGCAGCGTTTAACGAAGAAGACATGCCCACTCACCACGCGAAATACGTGCGCGGGGGTCACGTGCAGAGTGATACGCATTGGATGAACGCGGAGTTGGTCAAAAACAGGTTGCTCTGAACGGTCAGAGGCCTCGCAATCAAAGGGTTTCGCTGGGGCTTCGTCCCACCTTGACCACAGCCCATTTCCGACGCATATCCCCAACCCATGACAGACCTCGCTCATATCCGCAATTTCTCCATCGTCGCGCATATCGACCATGGCAAATCCACCCTTGCTGACCGGCTCATCCAAGAGACCGGAACGGTTAAGGATCGCGACATGAAGGAACAGCTGCTCGACAGCATGGATATCGAGCGTGAACGCGGCATCACCATCAAGGCCAACACGGTTCGCATCGACTATACCGCCGACAATGGCGAGGCTTATGTGCTGAACCTGATCGACACGCCCGGCCACGTGGACTTTGCCTATGAGGTCAGCCGGTCCATGCGTGCGGTCGAGGGCTCGCTGCTGGTCGTGGACTCGACCCAAGGGGTTGAGGCTCAGACGCTGGCGAATGTCTATCAGGCCATCGACGCCGATCATGAGATCGTGCCGGTGCTCAACAAGATCGACCTGCCAGCGTCCGATTGTGACCGCGTCGCGGAGCAGATTGAGGATGTGATCGGCATCGACGCGACCGACGCCATTCAGGTCAGTGCCAAGACGGGGCAGGGCATCCACGAAACACTTGAGGCCATTGTGCAGCAGCTGCCCGCGCCGCAGGGCAATCTCGACGCGCCGCTCAAGGCGATGCTGGTGGATTCATGGTACGACGCCTATCTCGGCGTCATCGTTCTGGTCCGCATCATGGACGGCACGCTGAAAAAGGGCATGCGGGTCAAGTTCATGTCGAACAACACCCTGCACCATGTCGACCGCGTTGGTGTCTTCCGGCCCGAGATGGAGATGGTCGACTCGCTTGGCCCCGGTGAGATCGGCTTTCTCACCGCCTCAATCAAACAGGTCCGCGACACCCGCGTCGGCGACACCATCACCAATGACCGCAACGGCACCGAAGAGGCCCTGACGGGATTCAAACCCGCGCAGCCGGTGGTGTTCTGCGGCCTCTTCCCCGTCGACAGTTCCGAATTCGAAGACCTGCGCGATGCGATCGACAAGCTGGCGCTGAACGACGCCAGCTTCAGCTTTGAAATGGAAACCTCGGCCGCGCTTGGCTTTGGCTTCCGCTGCGGCTTCCTTGGCCTGCTGCACCTTGAGGTCATCCGAGACCGAATCGAACGCGAATATGATATCGAGCTCATCACCACCGCGCCGTCGGTGATCTATCACGTCTACATGAAAGACGGCGAGATGATCGAGCTGCACAACCCCGCCGACATGCCTGATCCGTCCAAGGTCGACCATATCGAGGAACCGCGCATCAAGGCGACCATTCTGGTGCCCGACGAATACCTCGGCGACGTGCTGAAACTCTGCCAGGACCGCCGCGGCATCCAGTTGGACCTGACCTATGCGGGCACCCGCGCCATGGTCGTCTATGACCTGCCGCTGAACGAGGTCGTCTTTGACTTCTACGACCGCCTGAAATCGGTGACCAAGGGCTATGCCTCGTTCGACTATCAGATGACCGGTTATACCGAGGATAATCTGGTCAAGATGTCGGTGCTGGTGAATGACGAACCGGTCGACGCGCTGTCGACCATGGTTCACCGCGACCGGGCCGAGATGCGGGGCCGGGCGATGTGCGAAAAGCTCAAGGACCTGATCCCGCGCCACATGTTCAAAATCCCGATCCAGGCCGCCATCGGAGGCAAGGTCATCGCCCGCGAGACCCTCTCGGCCCTGCGCAAGGACGTGACCGCCAAATGCTACGGAGGCGACGCCACGCGGAAACGCAAACTGCTGGACAAGCAGAAGGCGGGTAAGAAGAAGATGCGCCAGTTCGGGAAAGTGGATATCCCGCAGGAGGCGTTTATTTCAGCGTTGAAGATGGACAGCTAAGGCTGTCCTTCCTCTCCGTTGATCGGTTCTATACGGCCTCAGGATCAGCGTCACTCTGACCAAGTTCCGCGAGTTCACTCCAAACCGCTCTTGGGATATCCCAATCCGCCCATTCGAGTGTTTGTCTCACATGCTGTGGCCAAGTCACTCCACACACCGTTGACGCAATTTTTGCGTCCCGCATCGAGAATTGCAGCGCTAAGGCGCCTAAGGGCACGTCATAGCGGGCACAGATTTCCTCAACCGCGCGCACAGGTGCGAGCGTTTCTTCTGTTGCTGGCCGATAGACGTAGAAATGATGGATTGCGCTGCCTCTGGCCAAGATTCCGCCGGCGTAAGGCGCTGCGTTCAACACCGTAACGTCCTTCGAGTTGGCCAGTTCGATCAGCGGCGCCGCATTCATGTTTACAAGCGTGTGCCGGTTGTGAGTCATCACCACGTCGAAATCCCGTTCGCGCAGCATTGGCATCAACACATCCAACTGCCCGCCCGCCAGACCAACTGCAGTTGCCAATCCTTCCTCTTTAATTTTGAATAATTCGTCCAGCGCACCTCCGCTGCGGGTAATCTCAGTTACGTCACCAGCGTATTCCGGGTCGTGCAGATGAAGGATGTCCACGCGATCTACCTCAAGAGCCTTGAGGCTTTGTTCAAAGGACCGCCGCGCTTGGGCGGCGTCGAAAACATTCGTTTCCATGTCACGGTCTACTTTTGTGGACAGAACGCGGCCTTTCGGCCAGCCACCGAGTTCACGGATGACACTCCCGATGCGCTCCTCGCTACGCCCCAACGCATAGCCTCGGGCGGTGTCGATAAAACCGTCGGGCCGGGCAAGTATGGCACGTATGGTCTCGCGCGCCCTATTCTCATCAACTTCGTAACCGTAAATCTGTGGAATGTTGCCTATACCGGTTGATCCAAAGCCAATTCGTGGGATTCGCACTCCGGTTTGACCTATTTCGCAAAGTGTTGTCATTGCACCCCTCCCCAGTCGCATATGAATAATTGAATTTTGAACAGGTCGACCCATCACTGCAAGTTCGGGGGCAAAAAAACACAAGAAGAAAAGCGAGAATGGAACCTGAAACTGTGACCCACCTCACAGCCCTAAATCAGCCCATCTGCTACAGTTGACCTAACGGCAACCTTTGCAGGAGGCCCTTGTGTCTACATCGCTTGTTCCCCTTATCGCTTTTGGATCAGCAGGCCTTTATTCCGTTGCCATGATCGCGATGAAGTTCTGGTGGAAACTCCCCGGCGTGGGTCTTGGTCTACTGATCGTCGCGACCCTGCTGGCCGGGGCCACGCTGGAACTCGCCGCGCTGCGCGAGGAACGGCTGGGCATCATCTATACCGGCATTCTGGGGGCCGAGGTGGTTCTGATCGCCATCGCCTCATTCTTTCTGTTCGGCGAGAACTTCTCGTATCGCGAGGCGGCAGGTATCGGTCTGGTCATCCTCGGCACCGCGCTGGCCTGGGCCTGACGCTAACATTACCGGTTCATGAAGTTTCCCTTAGGTAAGTTGTAACCGGCGCACCTCCGCCCAATCTGTATGCCACAGCAAGGATGTTCGCTTTTGAACTCCAAAGGGTCGCTTTCAGGAGGAGATCCCCATGACCAGATATATGACCGCCGGAGCCGCCGCTCTGGCCACGTCCCTCGCCCTCGGAACCGCAGCACTGGCCGATACCACACCGGATCTGCGCGGCACGTGGTTGGGAAGTTATACGACCGTGCAGCCCAGCCATTATTACAAGGGGGATCAGCCCCGCTTTAATCAGGCCGAATGGATGCTCGACGTCCAGATGCAGGAAGACAATGTCTTCTGGGGCCCCAGCAAATGGCGCCGTGAGGGCGACACTGAATGGAATGAATACGAGGCCACCGGAACCATCAGCCTCGATGGGTCTGGCTCGATCGGCATCGTTGAAACTTCCCCGCTGGTGATTGGCGCCAATGCGTTGATCGATGCGCGGTACGAGGATGGCAAGATCTTTGCCGATTTCCGTAGCCTGCGGAACGGAACGACCTACAGCACCGTTCTGGAACGTCAGGTGAACTGAAGCGTTTCCGGCCCGATCGGATGTTAAAGGGGGTTAATGCCGCTGAGATTTGTGACTGCGGCAGGAGTAGTAGGTACCCCGGTCAGGTCGGAGCGCTTCTCATAAACAACAGTCTCCACAGGGAGGCGACGGGCCGGGCGGCGATCTCGCCGCCCGCGACAGGGTCCAGACCCCCGCGTTTGAGAATGCGGCGTTCCTCGGCTCGGGTCATCTGGATCTCGCGGACCTTCAGCGCGGCGTCGCGCGCGGTGAGGTAAGAACCGTCCGGCCCAGGTTCCATCCCCGGAATACCACGCCCTTCGACCACCACCCGCGCAGCCCGCTGAGCGGGTGTTTGCGTCCGATGGTGTCATCATCCATTAACTCCCAAATCCGCTGCGCCTCGTTCATCGACACCAGTGCGGCGATCGGTTTGCCATAACGGGTCAGCACGATCACTTGCCGGGGGTCTTGCGACAAGGTGGCCAGTTCGCCCAAACGGGCGCGGGCTTGAGAAATGGTCAGGCGCATAGGCGAATCTCCGGTTGTACGATTCGAAAGATTGGGGGCTTGAGTGTTGTACAACTCGGACAATACCCCCCCTAATTCAGCGCACGGGACCTTCGCAGGTGCAGAAACCAAGCGAATTCTGGCCCGAGATCCATATTTGACTTTTTCCATCTCCAAGCCTGCGCGATGACGCGAATTCTCGGGTTATCCACATGGCTCTCCCGGCGGATATCAACAGCTTATCCCCGTCTAATTTTTATGCTGCAGTGCTATTTTCTTGCCGGATCATGACGCTGATGTAACAGTCTGGTTACTGCTTCTGATCTTCGGAACAGGGGCGGGACGCAAGGGCCAAGGGGGCCGCAGCAGCGAAGGCGGATTTTAGGATTTGTTTGTAGTTGCAATGGCTTACCGGTGGTGGAGCAGGTGGTCTGGGCTTCGGTTCGGGTTAAATGCTCAGCCTCTCAGAAGGTCCGCGCGGACTGCGACGCGACATAGCGCGTGTGGCAGTGGCCAAAGTCCCTTCGGGGGCCGAGGCAACTGGACCGGGAAGCCCCTCGGGCGGAACGGACCGGCAAGGCGTCAGGAGTGTCCGCAAGGATGCATGCAAAGACCGCGTCTGAGCACCTGACGCCTTTTCCTTTTTGAGAACCCAAGGTTCATACAGGCTACCACGCACCACCCTCCGGACCAGAACGGGGTTCTTTCGCTTGCGCAAAAGAACCCCGTCAAAGTGTCAGAAATGCAATGCCGCGTCTATGCACCTGTACCGGCACACTACTCGGGTTGGGTCGGTGTGGCAACTACATATTGCGTGTAAGCGTTGCCTGAACGCAACATCCCGTCACGATCAGATGTTTTCCTGAACGTCCTCGGCCGCGTTCTGGATGGCATCTCCGGCGTTTTCGATATCTTTGCCAGCGCCCTTTGCGGTTTCGCATGCGGTCAAGGTGAACAGGGCCAGGCCAATCAGAATTGCGCGGATCATCGGTTGCTCCATAAGTGCTTGTTTCGAATTGACTAGCAGCTTTCCCGGGCCATAGCTACAGGTTTTGCATGGCCGATTTCGAAGGGCTAAATACTAGGCTCAGGTCGCATCCTGAGCGCAAAACAGTTCGTACACCACTTCCAGTATTCGGGCTGGTCGATCATCTGCCAGCCGGTAATATATCGCCTTGCCTTCGCGACGAGGAACAACCAGCCCCTCAAGTCTGAGCCGCGACAGTTGCTGAGAAACGGCGGCTTGGCGGGCCGATAGCAATTGTTCCAGTTCAGTAACGGATTTCTCGCCCGAGACGAGGTGACACAGGATCATCAAACGCCCTTCGTGGCTTATGGCCTTCAGAAAGTTCGACGCGCGCGTTGCGTTTTCAACCATCCGGTCAAGGTCGCCGGGTGACATATCCTCGGTCATTTGCGGAAAAGCCATGATCGTATTCCCTCGTTAGTGCCGCCGAATCCCGACGCCTGACCGGCGCCGCATCCGCAGCGAGAACTCTTGGTACAATTTCCAGGCATGTATTTCCATATGCATGGATCAAAATAGCGTGATGTAACCAGCACGTTTCCGCGCAATCCGTCAACCGACCTGTAGCGGCGTGTGCATTCGGGTTGTGCAGGTAGACGGAATTCGTGGGAACGTTCGGCCCCCCTTGCAGCCCCCCTGTGGCGGCACTAAGACTCGGGTAACTACTCTTCGGGTAATGTCCCGATCCATCGCAAAACAGGCAGGTTCCGAATGTTCGATCCAGTTGATACATATATGAACACACTCGTCCCCATGGTCGTCGAGCAGACCAGCCGGGGCGAGCGCGCATACGACATCTTCTCGCGCCTTCTGAAAGAGCGGATCATTTTCATCAACGGCCCCATCCATGACGGTATGAGCCATTTGGTGGTCGCTCAGCTGCTGCACCTTGAGGCGGAAAATCCGAACAAGGAAATCTCGATCTACATCAACTCTCCCGGTGGCGTGGTCACCAGTGGTTTGTCGATTTACGACACAATGCAGTATATCAAGCCGAAATGTTCCACATTGGTGATCGGTCAGGCGGCGTCGATGGGTTCGGTTCTGCTGGCCGGGGGCGAGAAGGGAATGCGCTTTTCGCTGCCTAACAGCCGGATCATGGTGCACCAGCCCAGCGGCGGTTATCAGGGCCAGGCGAGCGACATCATGATCCACGCGGCCGAGACGCAAAAGCTGAAAGATCGCCTGTATGACATCTATGTGCGCCATACCGGGCAGACCAAAAAGGCGGTTGAAAAGGCGCTGGATCGTGACAATTTCATGAGCCCGGAAGAGGCCAAGGATTGGGGCCATATCGACGAGATCGTCGAGAACCGCGCCAAGATGGATGGTGACGAGGCCTAGGTTCAAATCCGCGCGCGTCCGGCGTGAGGGATGATTTTGAGATTGTAGCTGCCAGAACGCTGGCCTAAGCTGCAGGCATATACGGCAAGCGCGGCCCTTGAGAGGGGCCGCTGAGACGGAGCCCGAGGGGTAAAGCATGGCGACGAATTCAGGCGGTGACGGCAAGAACACGCTCTATTGCAGCTTTTGCGGCAAAAGCCAGCATGAGGTGCGTAAGCTGATCGCAGGCCCGACCGTGTTCATCTGCGATGAGTGTGTCGAGCTGTGCATGGATATCATTCGCGAGGAAACCAAGGCCAGCGGTCTGAAATCCTCGGACGGTGTGCCAACGCCCAAGGATATCTGCGAAGTGCTGGATGATTATGTGATCGGTCAGGCCACCGCCAAGCGGGTGCTGTCGGTTGCGGTACATAACCACTACAAGCGTCTCAATCATGCCCAGAAAGCGGGCAGCGATATAGAACTGGCAAAATCCAACATCTTGCTGATTGGCCCCACCGGCTGCGGCAAAACCCTGCTGGCGCAAACGCTGGCGCGGATTCTGGACGTGCCGTTTACGATGGCGGACGCGACCACGCTTACCGAAGCCGGTTATGTGGGTGAAGATGTTGAAAACATCATCCTCAAACTGCTGCAGGCCAGCGAATACAATGTCGAACGCGCACAGCGCGGCATCGTCTATATTGACGAGGTCGATAAGATCACCCGCAAGTCTGAAAACCCTTCGATCACCCGCGATGTATCGGGCGAGGGCGTTCAGCAGGCCCTGCTGAAACTGATGGAAGGCACCGTGGCCAGCGTTCCGCCGCAGGGTGGGCGCAAACATCCGCAGCAGGAATTCCTGCAGGTGGATACCACGAACATCCTGTTCATCTGTGGCGGTGCATTCGCCGGACTAGACAAGATCATTGCACAGCGTGGCAAAGGCTCGGCCATGGGCTTTGGTGCCGACGTGCGTGACAATGACGAGCGCGGCGTGGGCGAGATCTTCAAGGATCTGGAACCCGAAGACCTGCTGAAATTTGGCCTGATCCCCGAATTCGTCGGCCGACTGCCGGTTCTGGCGACGCTGGAAGATCTGGACGAAGACGCTTTGGTCACCATCCTGACCAGCCCGAAGAACGCTCTGGTCAAGCAATACCAGCGGTTGTTTGAGTTGGAAGATGCGGAACTGGCCTTTACCGATGATGCGCTGAAGGCGATCGCCAAGAAAGCGATCGAGCGTAAAACCGGTGCACGTGGTCTGCGTTCTATCCTGGAAGACATCCTGCTGGATACAATGTTCGAACTGCCGGGCATGAAGAACGTGACCGAAGTTGTGGTCAACGAAGAGGCTGTGACGTCGGACTCTCAGCCTTTGATCATCTACGCAGACGCGGCGGAATCGGCTTCGGCGGGTTGAACCGCATAGATTAATGCACACACGGCGCGGCAATGTCCGCGCCGTTTTCGTTTGAGGACACGATGACAGTAAGACGTATCTCTTCGGGTGGTGAGTTTGAAGCCAAGGTTGGCTATTGCCGCGCGGTTGTCGCGGGTGGTTGGGTTCATGTTGCGGGAACCGTTGGGCAAGGTGAAACGGTCGTGGAGCAATGCCGCTCGGCGCTGTCTATCATCGAAAACGCGCTGGCCGAGGCGGGTGCTTCATTCTCTGATGTCGTGCGCATCACTTATATGCTGCCGGATCGAACCGAATTTGAACCTTGCTGGCCCATTCTGGCCGAAACCTTTGGTGCGAACCCTCCTGCAGCGACGATGATCGAATGCGGATTGATCGATCCGAAATACCGGATTGAAATTGAAGTCACCGCTATCCTGCCGGAATGACGCAGGTAGCGCTGGCAGTACTGGACCTTAGCGTGCCTTTGGTCCATATCTTCGGTGACAGAAATGCCGGAGGCAGCCGATGGGAATCCTGAACAGTCTTTTGCGGGCCGTGACCTGGTGGAACGGGGCCACCCTGAACACGCAGTTCTACACTGCGCGCAAGGGGATCAAGGTCGGTGAGGACGACGAGGGCAACGTGTTCTATCGCAATGCCGACGACAGCAAGCGCTGGGTGATTTTCAATGGCGAAGCCGAGGCCAGCCGGATCGATCCCGATTGGCATGGCTGGCTGCACCGCACATGGGATGAACCGCCTACCGATAAACCTCTGGCGCACAAGTCCTGGGAAAAACCGCATCAGGAGAATCTGACCGGCACCGCGCTGGCCTATGCACCTGCCGGTTCTCTGCGTCGTGCCGATCCGGTTGAACGTAGCGATTACGAGGCGTGGAGCCCGGAATAAGCGAGGCCTGATGTCTACTCATACGAAGACCGAAGTTATCGTCGGCGGTGCCGTGCTGGCCTGCGCCATTGCGTTCGGTGTCTACGCCAGCCAATCCACAGGCCTGTCTCAATCCGGCGCAGGATACGAGCTGGGCGCGTCTTTCCGCTCGCTCGAAGGTGTGGGCGTTGGCACGGATGTACGCCTTGCCGGGGTCAAGATTGGGACGGTGACCGGCGTTACGCTAAACTCTGATACGTACCGCGCGGACACCCGATTTTCCGTGGCAGATGGTATTCTTATTCCAGACGATAGCGCCGCTGTGATTTCTTCCGAAGGCTTGCTGGGTGGCAACTTTGTTGAGGTTATGCCGGGCGGTTCCCCGTTCTATTTTGAGGCGGGTGATGAGATTACCGATACGCAAGGCGCGGTCAGCCTGATCTCGTTGCTGGTCAAATTCGTGGCCGGGGACGGAAGCGAATGATCCGCCCTGCACTGGTGGCTCTGATAGTCACCGCAACCGGAGCTGCTGCGCAGCAAAAGGTCGAATCCGGCCCTGGCGCAATGTTGCGCGGGTTGGACAAGGTCAGCGGGCAGACGGTGGACATCGAAATGCAGAACGGCGAGACCACGTCGGTCTTTGGTCTGGATGTCGCGCTGGGTGATTGTCGCTATCCAGCCGACAACCCGACAGGTGACGCCTTTGCCTATCTGACCATCTGGGAACAGGGTAAGGCGCAGCAGCTGTTTGATGGCTGGATGATTGCGACCTCACCCGCGCTGAACGCGTTGGATCACGCCCGCTACGATGTCTGGGTGATACGTTGTATCACACCCTGAGGGGTCTGCTGCAGATCAGCGGTGAAATCTGCTTTCAGGTCAAGCGCTTGTTTCAATTCGCTATGATAAACCGCACGCGGGATCTCGATCGCGCCCAACGAGGCCAGATGCGCCGTCAGAAACTGCGTATCGAACAGCGTGAACCCGGTTTGGCGCAGTCGATCCACCAGATAGGCAAGTGCAATCTTCGATGCGTCCGTGCGACGCGAGAACATGCTTTCGCCAAAAAAGGCCGCGCCGAGGACTACGCCGTAAACGCCGCCAATCAGTGAAGCGCCGTCCCAGACTTCGAGGGAATGCGCGCGGCCGGTCCGGTGTAGTTCCTGATACAGATGGCGCAGTTCGGGATTGATCCAGGTATCCGATCGGTCGGCGCAGCCATCCACGACGCCCGCAAAATCGCGATTGATGCTTACCGAAAACCCACAGGTCCGGATACGCCGCGCTAGGCTGCGGGAGATGTGGAACCCATCCAGAGGGAACACGCCGCGAAACTTCGGGTCGACCCAGAACAACTCGGGGTCGTCGCGATGCTCAGCCATCGGAAAAATGCCGATGGAATAGCCATGGAGCAGAAGTTCAGGGGAAAGGCTCATGCCGGGTGCCTCGGGGCCGAAGGGGGGTTGTCCTTCGGCCCTTTGGTCAGATTAGGCCATGTTCTCCGCAAGCCAGTGCTCCAGCCAGTGGATGTTGTACTCGCCGCTGTGCAGGTCAGGTTCCTGCAGCAGCGCGTGGAACAGCGGCACGGTGGTGTCGATACCGTCGACGATCAACTCGCCCAAAGCACGTTCCAGACGGGCCAAAGCTTCAGCCCGGTCACGGCCCTGAACGATCAGTTTGGCGATCAACGAGTCGTAATATGGCGGGATCGAATAGCCGTCATAGAGCGCGGAATCCATCCGCACGCCCAGACCACCTGGCGCGTGATAGGCCGTAATCTTGCCCGGGCAGGGCGAGAAGTTCGGCAGTTTTTCCGCGTTGATGCGAACCTCGATGGCGTGGCCATTGATCTCAAGATCGTCCTGACCGAACGACATGTCCTCACCAGCGGCGACGCGGATTTGTTCGCGCACCAGATCGACGCCGAAGATGCCTTCGGTCACGGGGTGTTCCACCTGTAGACGCGTGTTCATCTCGATGAAGTAGAACTCGCCATTTTCATAGAGGAACTCGATGGTGCCTGCGCCGATATAGTTGATCTTGGCGACCGCATCGGCACAGATCTTACCGATCTTGGCGCGTTCTTCCGGCGTGATACTGGGGCCGGGGGCTTCTTCGAACACCTTCTGGTGGCGGCGCTGCAGCGAACAGTCGCGTTCGCCCAAATGCACTGCCTTTCCCTTGCCATCGCCGAAGACCTGAATCTCGATATGGCGCGGGGTTGTCAGATATTTCTCGATATAGACCTCGTCATTGCCAAAGGCGGCCTTGCCCTCGGCGCGTGCGGTCATGAAGGCGCTTTCCATCTCATCGGCGTTTTGTGCCACCTTCATGCCGCGACCGCCGCCACCGGCGGTTGCCTTGATGATGACGGGATAGCCGAACTCTTCACCAATGCGCTTGGCGTCGGCCAGCGTTGGCACACCGCCGTCAGAACCCGGAACGCAAGGTACACCCAGTTCCTTCATCGTGTCCTTGGCGGTGATCTTGTCACCCATGACACGAATATGTTCGGCGGTGGGTCCGATGAAGGTAATGCCGTGATCTTCGACGATCTGCACGAACTCGGCATTCTCGGACAGGAAGCCATAGCCGGGATGGATCGCCTGCGCGCCGGTGATTTCACAGGCCGAGATGATCGCGGGCACGGACAGATAGCTTTGCGGGCTGGGCGGGGGGCCGATGCAGACCGATTCGTCCGCCATGCGCACATGCATCGCATCGCTGTCGGCGGTGGAGTGCACGGCAACCGTCTTGATCCCCATCTCGCGCGCAGCACGGATCACACGCAGGGCGATCTCGCCTCGGTTGGCAATCAGGATTTTGTCGAACATGGGCCCGCCTTACTCAACGATGACCAGAGGCGTGCCGAATTCCACAGCATCACCATCGCCGACTAGAATGCGTTTGATGGTGCCCGACTTGGGTGCGTGGATGTGGTTCATTGTCTTCATGGCTTCGACAATCAATAGCGTGTCACCTTCCGAGACCGATGCACCGACCGAGATAAACGCAGGCGCGCCCGGTTCCGGTTGCATGTAAACCGTGCCTACCATGGGCGAGGTCACAGCGCCTGGATGGCTGGCGGGATCATCCACGGCAGCGGGCGCTTCGGCAGCGGCCGGCGCGGCAGCAGGTGCGGCAACCGGTGCAGCCGCAGGAACCGCAACCTGAACCGGAGCGGCCACGGTCTGCGACATGCGGCTGACACGGACATTCAGGCTGTCTTCCTCGCCATATTCGCGCTTGACCTGCAATTCGGTCAGGTCATTCTCGCGCAGCAGTTCGGCCAGTGCCTTGATAAACGCGACATCCGCTTCGTGTTTGGTATCTGTCATGAGTGTCCTCGAAGGTTCCCCTATGCCCGTCTGTTTGCTGCGGGCTTGGTTTGATTACGCAGGGTTATAAGCCATGCAGACGGCCATGAAAAGCGCCGTCTAAGCCTGCCAAATGGGGGTTTTTGCGCGAATTACGAGGGCTGTCGCGATTACAGCGGCGTTCCGGACAATTTTGCGACCAGTTCTGGTAGCTTGCGGGCTCCGTATTTTTCCAAAAGGCGGGCGCGATAGGCCTCGATCGTGCGGTAACTTAGCCCAAGTTCAACGCCAATTTCCTTCGCGGATAAACCCCGGCATGATAGGATGGCCACTTCGCGTTCGCGGGTTGTCAATTGCACCAAGGGGCGCTCTTCCGAGATGTCCGAGAAGCTCCATATCCCGTGCCGGAACGGATCGTCTGGCGTCAGCGAACGCCCCCGCGCGCGGCACCAGAACAGGTCACCGTCGCGTCGCCGCATCACCCGTTCGTCTGTGTAATAGCCTGTATCGCGCATCACCTGCAGACTACGCGCGCCGATCCGTTCCCAATCGGCGACCGAAGGATAAAGATGCAGCAGGGGCATGTTGCGATAGTCAACCTCATCCCCGCCAAAGGTCCGCGCAAATTGCAGATTGCACCGCCGGATGATCCGGTTCTCAAGCTCAACAAGGCCGATGGGGGCGTATTCAAAGGCGGGATCGCTCATGTTCTTATGGTGACGGGTATTGCGTCGAAAGAGAAGGGTGGGCGGCAGGAAAGGGCGGGTTTCTTTCTCTGGCCGTTGTCAAAGTTGTAAATCTTCTTTGAAAATTAGTCGGCAACAGATAATAAATACTTAGTTAATCTGCAAAACCAGCCGCAGAAGCCAAGGATATAAACGCCATGCGTGACACGCTGACCGGCAGCCGGATACGCGAAAGACGGCAAATCTCTGGGCTGCGACAGGCGGAACTGGCGCGGCAGGTGGGGATTTCGGCATCGTATCTGAACCTGATCGAACACAACCGCCGCCGCATTGGGGGCAAACTGCTCGTCGATATCGCGGCGGCCTTGTCGGTCGAGCCGTCACTGCTGACACAAGGGATCGAAGAGACGCTCATCGCCGCTCTGCGCGAAGCTGCGGCGGATGCAGTCGGTCAAAAGGCCGAGGTGGACGGGCTGGAAGAATTCGCCGGCCGCTTTCCCGGTTGGTCGGGTGTTCTGGCGCAGATGCATCGCCGCGTAGTGTCGCTGGAGCGCACTGTCGAAGTTCTTTCCGACCGACTGACCCATGACCCGCATCTGGCGGCCTCAATGCACGAGGTGCTGTCGACCGCCGCCGCTATCCGCTCAACAGCTGCAATCTTGGCTGAACCGGGAGAGATCGAACCGGAATGGCGCGACCGTTTCCATCGCAACCTGCATCAGGATGCCGAACGACTGGCCGAAAGCTCCAAAGCGCTGGTGACCTATCTGGATGACAGTGACGGGCAGCGCGATCTGCGTGGTATCCCACTGGACGCGGTCGAGGCGTTTTTTGCCGAGCAAGGATATCATTTCCCGGAACTCGAAGCCGGTGGGCAATTGACCGAAGTGCCGCTGGATGGGCTCGATTCCGCTGCGGCCAACACTGTAGCCTCGGGGTTGCTGGACCTTTATGCCGCCGACGCGCGCGCTATGCCGCTGGATCAGGTGTGTGCCGCGCTGGATGCAGCAAACCCCGATCCTCTGGCGTTGGCGACGGTGTTTTCAGTGGACCTTGCTACGGTGCTGCGACGGTTGGCCTTTCTGCCTGAAGGCACGCTGGCGCGTCCGGCTGGCTTGGTGATTTGCGACGCCTCCGGCAGCGTTCTGTTTTTTAAACCCGCGCCGGGGTTTGCTCTGCCGCGCCATGGCGAGGCCTGTCCGCTCTGGCCCTTGTTCACCGCCTTGAATCGGCCCTTGGTCCCGATCCGGAAACGGGTCGTTCAGCTTGGTCGAACCGCTGCTGAGTTTGAGTGTTTTGCAATCGCAACCCCTCAGCCAGCTAAGGAATTCGGGGCCGAGCCGGTCTATCGTTCGGTCATGCTGGTGCTGCCGGTCGAAGACACGGTGCAGCCTGCGGAAAACGCGGCGCAAGCCGGAGCCAGTTGTCGGATATGCCCGAAACGCGAATGCAGCGCGCGGCGCGAGCCATCGATCCTGAGCGAAGGGTTTTGACAGTTTCGTGACACAGCGCTTAATCTGGGCTGGACGGGTGGCCGGACGTGCAATCCGTCATGGGGAGGATATGCAAATATGAGCCGCAAGGTTCTGTTGATCGAGGATGAGCCCAACATCACCGAGGCGATCCGGTTTCTGCTGACACGCGAGGGGTGGCAGGTTGAAACCCATGCCGAGGGAACGGATGCGGTGCAGGTGATTCTGTCCGCGCGGCCCAATCTGGTGATTCTGGATGTGATGTTGCCGGGAAAAAGCGGGATGGATGTGCTGCGTGATCTGCGCGAACATGATGATATGAAGGCGTTGCCGGTTTTGATGCTGACCGCGCGCGGGCAATCCCGCGATCGTGAAATGGCCGAGCAGGCAGGGGTCAGCCGATTCATGACCAAGCCGTTTTCGAATACCGAAGTCCTGACAGCGGTGCGCGACCTACATGCGCAGGCGTCTCAGTTATGAGCTCCGCGGGCGACGGCAAAGATCGGCCCTCGCCAGTTCGTCCGTCCCTGTTTCTGGAACGGCAAAGCTATCGTCGGCGCAGGCTGGCGGATGCAGCGCGGCTGCTGCCGTTTCTAGGTGCCGCAATGCTCGCGCTGCCGCTTCTATGGCCGGATGATAGCGCAGGCGCCGAGGCTCTGTCGCTATCGACGGCCATGTTCTACATCTTTGCGTGCTGGGGTGTTCTGATCCTGATCAGCGTGATCTTCGGCTTCGTCGCCAAACGTATGACCGCGCGCGAGACTGCCGAGCCCGAGGCCGAGACATGGCAACCCTGAATGTCCTGATTCTGGTCTGTCTGGGCTATGTGGTTCTTCTGTTCGGTGTCGCCTTCGCAGCGGACCGGCTGGCTGCGCGTGGCGGCGGGAAATGGTTGCGTTCCCCGCTGATCTACACCCTGTCACTGTCGATCTATTGCACTGCATGGACGTTTTATGGCGCGGTTGGCAACGCCGCGCGTTCTGGGCTTGAATTCGTAACCATCTATCTGGGTCCTACACTGGTGATGATCAGTTGGTGGTGGGGCCTGCGCAAACTCGTGCGCATCGGACGCAGCCAGCGCGTGACGTCGATCGCTGACCTGATCTCGTCACGATACGGCAAGTCCAACACACTGGCGGTCTGCGTGACCATTCTGGCGGTGTTGGGCGGCACGCCTTATATCGCGCTGCAATTGCAGTCGATCACGCTGTCCTTTTCGATCTTTGCCGAGGCCGATCCCTCAGGTCTCTATCGCGAAGGCTCTAGCGTGTTCTGGGTCGCGGCGGGCTTGGCCGTCTTTGCGATCCTCTTCGGGACGCGCAATCTGGATGCCAATGAGCGCCACCACGGCGTTGTTACCGCTATTGCGTTGGAATCTGTGGTGAAACTCTTCGCCCTTCTGGCCGTTGGCATCTTTGTTGTCTGGGGCGTCGCTGGCGGCTTGGGGCCGATGATGGATCAGATCGATGCCTCGGAAATTGGCCAATGGCATGTGGATGCCGGGCGCTGGACCACTTTCATTTTCCTTTCGGCGGCGGCCTTTGTCTGCTTGCCGCGGATGTTTCAGGTCATGGTGGTCGAGAATGACGATGAGAGCCACCTGCGCACCGCCGCCTGGGCCTTTCCGCTCTACCTGCTGCTGATGAGCTTGTTTGTCGTGCCCATCGCCGTCGTTGGGTTGGACCTGATGCCCGAAGGCTCGAACCCCGACCTGTTTGTGCTGACCGTGCCGCTGTCGCAGGGCAATGACTGGTTGGCGATGCTGTCGTTCATCGGCGGGTTTTCCTCGGCCACATCAATGGTGATCGTTACCGCGATGGCGCTGTCAACCATGGTCTCGAACCATGTGGTCATGCCGATCTGGCTGAATACGCAGGAAGGCACCGCGTCGGTCTCTGGTGATGTGCGAACAGTCGTGCTGATGGCGCGGCGCGTCTCGATCGCGGCGATCATGGCGTTGGGCTATTTCTACTTCCAGCTTTCGGGGGGCGGGGCTGCCCTGACCTCGATCGGGCTGGTGGCCTTTGCCGGGATTTCCCAGATTCTGCCCGCACTGGTGGGTGGCCTGTTCTGGCGCGGCGCGACCCGAACTGGGGCGTTGGTCGGGCTCAGCGTCGGGTTCTTTCTCTGGATTTACACACTGCTGCTGCCTGGCATGGGTGGCGGCATTGTCCCGGCATCGGTGATTGAAAACGGACCCTTCGGCTGGGGCTGGCTGCGCCCGCAGGCGTTGTTCGGGATCGAAGGGATCGACCCGATGGTGCATACGGTCATGTGGTCGCTGTCGCTGAATACAATCGCCTTCTGCGTCGCCTCGATGCTCAGCTTCCCCAGCCCGCTGGAACGCCTTCAGGGTGCGCAATTCGTAAATGTATTTGACCATTCGGTTTCGGCCCGTGGCTGGACCGGTTCGGTTGCGCAAAGCGAAGACCTGATGATCATGACCCAGCGGATTCTGGGCACTATTCCCGCGCAAGAGTTCTTTCAAGCCGAAGCCGAGCGCCAGAATGGTCGCCCCGGACGACTGCCCGAGCCCACGCCGCAGTTTCTGGAACGGCTGGAACGCGAACTCAGCGGCTCGGTCGGGGCCGCAACCGCGCATGCGATGATCGGTCAGATCGTTGGCGGGGCGTCTGTGTCTGTCGAAGACCTGTTGGCCGTTGCCGACGAGTCCGCGCAGATGTTGGAATATTCCAGCCAGCTTGAGGCGAAATCGACTGAGCTCAGCCGCACAGCGCGGCAATTGCGCGAGGCGAATGCCAAGCTTACGCAAGTCTCGAAACAGAAAGACGCGTTTCTTAGCCAGGTCAGCCACGAATTGCGCACGCCCATGACCTCGATTCGGGCGTTTTCTGAAATTATGCGCGACACCGATGGCCTCAGTGCCGAGGAACAAATCCGTTATGCTGCGATCATACATGATGAATCGCTGCGTCTGACCCGGCTACTAGATGATCTGCTCGACCTTAGCGTGCTGGAAAGCGGCCAGGTTAGCCTGAACATGGGCGAAGCCACCCTAAGCGAAGTTCTGGACCGCGCCGTTTCAAGCGCGCTGGCGGGCAGTGATCGTAAGATTGGCGTGCGGCGGGTGCGCGCAAGCGAACGTATCCCGCTGCACACGGATCTCGACCGGCTGGGACAGGTGTTCATCAACCTGATTTCCAACGCCCAGAAATATTGCGACGCCATTGAACCGGTACTGACCATCTCGGCCCATGATGTCGGCGGGCAGGTGGTAATCGATTTCATCGACAACGGCGGTGGTATCCCGGCCGAGGCGCAATCGATGGTATTCGAGAAATTTGCCCGCGTCGGCTCGGACAAGGCAGGCGGGGCAGGGTTGGGGCTGGCGATCTGCCGAGAGATTATGCAGCGCCTGGGCGGCGAAGTTGCCTATCTGCCGGGGCAGGGAGGGGCGGCCTTCCGCGTCAGCCTTCCGCTGGCTTTTCGTCAGGCCGCGCAATGAGGGCGTCATAAAGACATTCGTAACCTCCGCCGGGTTAGACAAATTGTCATCGCATCGACAAACGGCGGAACGGGGCCATGACCACATCAGCACTGGCACGAAAGCTTTCAGCGGGGCAATGCGGTGCCGACACGCCCCGCTCGGTCCTGCGCGCCTTGCGGCTGGGGTTGGCACGCGCCTCCGGCGAAAGCATGGGGCTGGCGCTGTCGGTCATCGGGGCAAAGCAGGCCGTACGTGCGCAGGAAGATATAGCCGACCGGCTGAATGAGGGGTGGTTGATGCTGCTGTTTACCTCGGATCAGGGCGGCCTGGCCGCGGCCTGTCTGGACCCGGGTTGCGTCTCTGCCATCGTCCAGCAGCAAACGATTGCCATGGTCACCTCTGACCCACCACCCGAGCGTGCGTTTACCGACACCGACGCTGCCATGGTCGCCCCTCTGATCGAGGATATGCTGAGCCGGGCGCTGAAACTGGTTGAGTCCTCGGCAGACATGGCCAGCCTGTCCGGGTATGAGTTCACCTCACGCGCCGAGGGTCGGCGCGCACTGAACCTGGCGCTGGTGGATGAGGTCTATCGCATGTTTGATCTGACGGTCGAACTTGCCGGTGGTCCGCGTCAGGGCGAGGTCTGTATCCTGCTGCCCGAGCGCCCGCTCTCGGATCAGGAACAGGTTGCGGATATCACCCAATCGGGGGTGAATCTGGATCAGGCATCCGGGGTAATTCGGGCTGAGCTGAACACCGTGATCTGCCGCCTGTCTTTGCCGTTGACAGCGCTTTCGGAATTGTCCGTCGGGGATGTCCTGTCGCTGCAAGGCGCGCGGGTGGATCGGGTTGAAGTTCTGTCAATCGATCGTGCCCGAACCGCCATCGGACGTCTGGGTCAGTGCGGCGGAATGCGTGCGGTACGGATCAACGAACAAGGCCCTCCTACTGCGTTGCCCGCCAAGGACTGCGCCGGATTTCTGGCCAGCAAATCAAGCTTGACGCCCTCGGCCCCGGATGACGAGATGTCGTCCCCGCTTGATGACGATATTGTAGCGCATGATCTGACGACCGAGGATTCCCTCCTGGAACCCGACGACTTGTTGCCTGCCAGTTCCGAACAGCGTGTCACGGAAATCTCGCACCTCGCCGGTCTACCAGCGCCCGAAGGCAATGGCCGCGACTAAGAGGCTTATCCGCGCCCTCGCAGCTGTTCCAATGCCGGGCGTAACCCGTCGAGCGCATAGCCCGCTTTTCCGGTCGCATCGAGGATTTCATCCGTGCTTAGCCGATCGCACTGTCCCAGCGCCCAGACCACCGAACATCGTGTGCCAGAGGCGCAATAGGCCAGAACCGGCCCGCTGCAGCTTTCGGCCAGATCGCGTTGCAGCGCCACGTTTTCCGGTGTCATCGTCTGGTGTGTCAACTCCAGAACCTCATATTCCATCCCGGCCTCGCGAACGGCTTGACCGATGGCGTCTGACTGCTGATCCGGCGGAACTTCGGTATTGGGACGGTTGCAGATCACCTTGACGAAACCGGCCTCGGCAATGGCTGGCACGTCCTCCACCGAGATCTGAGGTGAGACGGCGTAGCGGGGGGTTATCGGTCGAATCTCCATGGCAATTGCTTAGGCTGCGTCGGCGATCCTGTCCAGTTGCGCACCCAGCTTTGGTGCCGCAAACATGCCTGCGATCATCGCAATCAGGAACACAATCCCGCCAACGCCCCCATATCCAAGCGAGGCCATCGCCGGGCCCGGGCACAAACCCGCCAATCCCCAACCGACGCCGAACAGGACCGACCCGACGATCAGACGGCGATCCAGTTCAACACGGGGCGGGGTGGGGAATTGTCCGCCCACAACAGGGACCCTGTTCCGTGTCAATCGCCACGCCACCAGCATCGGCAGGATCGCCCCGCCCATGACAAAGGCGAGCGTCGGGTCCCAATTGCCGAACACATCCAGCCACCCCTGCACCTTGGTGGTGTCGGTCATGCCTGAGATCAAAAGCCCGATGCCGAACAGCGATCCGGCGAGAAAAGCAAACACTGCGCGCATTAGATCACCCCCAAAGCATGGCGAAACAGCGCAACCGTCAGGCCACCTGCAAGGATGTAGAACACCGTTGCGACGATCCCGCGCAACGAGAAGCGAGAAATCCCACAAACGCCGTGACCCGACGTGCAGCCATTGGCGATCCGTGTTCCAGCCCCCACCAGCAGCCCAGCAAGGATCACGATCGCCAGATCCGGGGTCAAATGGGTCTCGGCCTGCGGCGCAATCAATGGGCGCAGCAATAAGGGCATCACGATCAAGCCCGCGACGAAAGCCAGGCGTTCAGTCATTACGCTCCGGTCGCTGCGTTCCAGCAGCCCGCCCAATATGCCGCTCGCCCCCATGATCCGCCCATTACACAGCAGATAAACGCTGGCACCCAGCCCGATCAGCAGACCACCAGCCAGACCCGAAATCCATTCGATATTCATTGTCTCGTCTGCCCTCGTATCAAAGCTTATTGACTGGGATTTTCATGAAAACGTCGCCCTGCTCATCCGCTGGTGGCATCTGACCGGCCCGCATATTGACCTGCAGCGAGGGCAAAATAAGGCGCGGCATCGCCAGGGTCGCATCCCGCGCATCGCGCATCTCGACAAATTCTTCGACGCTGCGGCCCTGACCGATATGAACGTTCAGCGCCTTCTGTTCGCCAACCGTGGTCTCCCACGCGTATTCATCGCGACCAGGCGCTTTGTAATCATGGCCTACAAAAATCCGCGTCTCGTCAGGCAGAGACAGGATTTTCTGGATCGAGGCATAAAGGTCCGCCGATGACCCGCCGGGAAAATCGCATCGGGCAGTTCCGAAATCTGGCATGAACAGCGTATCGCCCACAAAGGCCGCATCGCCGATCACATAGGTCATGCAGGCTGGCGTATGGCCTGGCGTGTGCAAAACGTCCCCGCGCATCTGGCCGATGTGAAAGCTGGACCCTTCGGCAAACAGTGCATCGAACTGGCTGCCATCACGCTGAAACTCGGTGCCTTCGTTGAAGACCTTGCCGAACGTGTCCTGAACGACCACGATATTCTCGCCAATCCCGATCTGACCACCCAGCTTTTCCTGTAGGTAAGGGGCTGCTGACAGGTGGTCGGCATGGACATGGCTTTCCAGAATCCATTCCACCTTCAGTCCCTGTGCCGTCACATAGTCGACAATCTGGTCGGCCGAGCTGGTGTCGGTCCGCCCCGAGGCGTGATCGAAATCCAGTACACTGTCGATGATGGCGCAGGCCTGCCCCTGAGGTTCCTGCACAACGTATGAGACGGTGAAGGTCTGCGGGTCGAAAAAAGCTTTCACACTGGGCGTCATGGGTTCCTCCGTTCAGCTTGCATACATATAACAATAGTGGAATATGTTTAAAGCCCCTAATCACGAGTTGATGTCTGTCAAAGCAATCTCCGCAATTTGAGCGTATGCTTTAGGCGACCACGGACATATTGACGGTTTTTTGCCTGAATAGGCAAGAATTCGCGATGTTTTGTTCCGGTCTCGTGCTCGTCTTAAACTCGTTACCTATATCAGGCACATTGGCACCATATGGGAGGAAGGAAATGACTGCTCAGGATCTTTTTACCGAAGCGGAACGGCTTGAACAAAAGCTGAATGGTGCGTGTCTTGAGACCCGGCTAGAGCTTCAGCCACATGTCAGCATGGTTCTGGATAAAATGCGCGCGCAGGGGGTTCATATCCCATCGCGCTTGCGTCGGCTGGATGCTGCGCTATGCGAAGACGTGCTTGAGGCGCGGTTCGACAATATGCCGATCTGATCGATCTGGTTATCCCAGCGAAATGCCCAGGATAACCATCATCAGCCCAAGTACCGACAGGAAAAGCGACGCCAGATTCCAAGGCAGAACACCCTGAACTGCAGCGCGCAACTCGTCATCCGTCAGGTTGGCTTTGCGCGCTTTCATCACTTGCAGGATGCACCAGACCAGACCGACCAGCCCGGCCACAGACAGGGCGGCCCCGCCCCAGACGATAATGTCGAACATGGTTGTTTACGCTCACCCTTTGAATCCGTGACCGCGCTTATCGGATCGGCGCAGGTCAGACAAGCCCGCCGTGCAGAATGCACGCTTGCGGTCGGGTCGGTGCCGATGTATCCGGCACCTTATTTTCAGCCCTTGGGAGAGACGCAGATGGAAGACATCACCGAAGATCAGGCCGCAGCCAACTACCGAGTGACCGCAGGCGAGCTGCGCCAGTTCGTCGAACGGTTCGAGCGTCTTGAGGCCGAAAAGAAAGATATCGCCGACCAGCAGAAAGAGGTCATGGCCGAGGCCAAGGCCCGCGGCTACGACACCAAGGTCATGCGCAAGGTCGTCGCCCTGCGCAAGCGCGACAAGGACGACATCGCCGAGGAAGAGGCGGTGCTGGAAATGTACAAGGAAGCGCTGGGCATGTAGCGCCAGCCGGCTACGGGTTCAGAAAACGTATATCTGGCATGGTCTGCAGCCGTGCCAGATCCTGCTCATAAAGCTCGGTAAAGGCGGTAACGATATCTTCGTTCCAGCCAGGCAGCTCCACCTCTTCTTCGATTTCATCCGTCAGCGCATGCTGCTGAAACACCTGCGCCAGCCTGCCCCTGAGCACGGGATCATTGGGGGCCGCTTGATGCTCTAACAAGCTCTGAATCTCCTGTTTGCCCATGTCTGAGACAAGTGAGGACAGCAGAGCGTATTCCTGTTCCAGCGGCGTGTCCTCGGGTAGCCCCACTAGCGCGCGCGCGATGTCGCCGCAGATCAGCGGCGAATCCTCGTTGCTCCACAAGGTGATTTTGACATCTGGCGCTAGGTCGCGAATGTCTTCGATCATGGCGAGCCAACTCAGGCAACTCAGATCGGTGGTGGCATTGATATGCTCGCGCTCAGGCGCCGACAGCAGCATCAGCACCTTGGGAATAAAGCTGCCGGGATTACGTAGCCCCACGAATAGCTCAACCGTCGAATCGCTGAACAGATTATCCAGATAGGCCAACCTTTGACCGGCATTCGCGTAAAATTGCCCATCCATGATGATGGAAGGCCGTTCCCCCAGGTAAAGCGCGCTCGACAAGATCGCCCGGTCAACCTGCTGCCCGTTGGGGAACAGTTTATGAAATCGCGCCAGTGTATCCTGATGTGATGGCCGGTCGGCAGAGGGTTTCAGCGCAGGTCGAAAGATCTTTCTGAACGGACGAAGCCCCCAGAAGGCAGTATGATTTCCCGCAACCAGATCCGCATTCGCCTGCAGTAGATTGAGCAGGTGATCATGGTCGGTAAAGTGCGCTCCGGCTTGGATGACCATCTGCATATCGGAATTGTCCTCACCTCGGTCGGGATCGCCGCTTGGGTTACAACCTGTCCCCGGTGCAGTCAAATTCGGATGAGGCCTGATATTACTGTTATCCTAAGGCAAACCAGCACAAAGTTAAGATGACCCGAAATTTCGGGCTTGCAGTCCCTGTTCCGAGATATTAATCGACACCCAGTGCCCCTATAGCTCAGCTGGTAGAGCAACTGATTTGTAATCAGTAGGTCCGCGGTTCGAGTCCGTGTGGGGGCACCATCTCTTCAGATATCTATGTATATTTGCTCGATCTGGCTCGCGACCTATGTGGTTTTGGGGGAATAAAGGGGAACAGAAGATTCAGTAGTCGCGCTTTATTGTGCGTCAAATCTTACTGTGATGCTCCGCGCTCATCGCCCGCTTTCTACAATTAAAACACGGCCGACCAATGTCGGGGTTTACCAGGAACCCGGCACCCGCAACGATCGGAAACCAGCAAATATCGCATAAAGAACTCGACCCTTAGACTTCTTTATTAAGTTTTGATTAATCTCGAATCAAACAGACGCTGATATCTTGTACGCTAGACGCGCCAGAGCCACTTACTCAGATAACTATTTGGTATTTGAGAGGCAATCGAGATGAACAAAGCACTGTTAACCTGTGCGCTTGCGACCTCACTGCTCTTGGCTGCTTGCGGGGCTCCGACGACGCCAACTCAGGCGCAGGTACAGCAAGACGCTCGCTGCGCTGCGGGAATCCTTGGTGGCGCTGCCCTTGGGGGAGTGGTTGGAAATCGGTTCGGTGGCGGTACAGGCAAGACACTCGCGACTGCAGCAGGTGCAGGCGCTGGGATGTATGCAGGGCAATCAGCTTGCAATTGACAACCTTGCAATAATCCCTCTTAGCCCACGCTCGTTTTTGGCTCCGCAAATATTGGTTTCGCAGGTCATGCAGTTGCCCTGTCTGGTGGTTGCGCGCCTAGCTTCCTGGATGTGCCAAATTCAAGGTCAGCTGGCTCAGCAGCAATCCCCTTACCGCGTCGTTTCTCGCCGTTGGAGTTCGCGGGTTGGAACTGAGAAAGCAAAACCGTTATGGGGCAGGGTATAAGGGCCTTGCCCCTTCAAGCGGTATCCTTCGATTGATTGTTATCCAATCACGACTCGGCTGGGCGTGCTTGCTCGGGGCGCACTTCATCATCCGCCACTTCGTCCGAAGGTTTCAAAGACAAGGGCGGGTCTTCGGGCTCTTCCGAGATTGGGGCAGGGGCGGCAGGAGTTTTGGCCAGAACCTCTTCGGGTCCCGGGACTGCGCGCGCGGTTGGGGCGGTGTCCTCTTCGACGGGTTCGGGCTGTTCAGGTTTTTCCAACGCCAGAGCCCGGCGGAAAACCAACACGTTGCGCCAGTTGGTGGTTGACCCGGTCAGCCCCGAACGTTCTTCGCTGGGCAGCAATTCGGCGCGCTGATACTCCCAGCCATCCTGTCCCATCTGGTTCAGCAGTTGCTCGATCGAGGTGGCAAACCGGCCCTCGGGCGTTTTCACGCCCTTCGCCTTGGTGCCCTTTTGCGGAGCGGGGACAACTTTGTATTCGAAGCGCTGCATCAACTGGTCCTGATTGCCGTGTCGGGGCAAATTAACATTTTGACAGGCGGGCGAAAGCCAAGATCACGCATTGGCGAAATTCAGCCCGCACTGTTGCTTTAGCCTCGCGCTGCCTTGCTGACCAGCGACAGGCACGTTTCGGTTGCGACCGCCATGTCCTGAACCGAAATCCATTCCAACGGGCCGTGTATGCATTGCATGCCTGTGAAGATATTAGGTGTCGGTGTGCCAAATTCGGTCAGGCGCGAGCCGTCGGTGCCACCCCGGATCGGCACCGAGACCGGCTCGATCCCTTGTTCACGGCAGGCCTCGCGGGCCAGATCAACTGGCGTCATGTCATTTTCCAGCCAATAGCGCATGTTGCGATACTGATGGGAGATGTCGCAGGTGATGGTCGCACGCGGCTCGGTGGCCTGTACGGCGGCGCAGACTTGTCGGACGATCTCGCGCTGGGCTTCCAGCGCATCCATCTCGAAATCGCGCAGGATCAGTTTTATCTCCATCTCGGACGAGCCGCCGTTCATATCGGTGACATGGATGAACCCCTGGCGCCCATCCGTCACCTCGGGCGTCATCGTTGCCTGAGGTAGGGTCTGCACGATCTTTGCAGCCAGATGCGCCGCGTTTACCATTTTGTCCTTGGCCAGTCCGGGGTGGATCGAAACACCGGTGATCTTGATCACCGCGCGGTCTGCTGAGAAGCTTTCGTATTCGATTTCACCCAGTTCCTGTCCGTCCAGCGTATAGGCGAAATCCGCGCCCAGATCTTTGGGCAGCTGTTCGGTAACACCGCGCCCGATCTCTTCATCCGGGGTAAAGGCGATACGAATCGGACCATGGTGCACGTCCTTGTTCTCCAGCAGGTATCGCGCCATCGTCATCAGGATCGAAACGCCCGCCTTGTCATCAGCCCCCAGTAGCGTGGTGCCTGAGGCGGTTATCAGGTCATGCCCGATCTTCTCGGCCAGATAGGGGTGTTCTTCGGGCGAAAGCACCAGATCGGGGTCATCGGGGAATGTAATCTCGCCGCCATTATACCCCTTGATCACCCGCGGCTTGACCCCGGTTGCGTTGAACTGAGGCGCGGTGTCGACATGCGCCAGAAACCCGATGGTCGGCCCTTCGGCCGTACCGGGGATGGTTGCCACCACGACGCTGTCACCAGTCATCTCAACATCCTGCGCACCGATTTCGGTAAGCTCTTGCTTCAGCAGGTTCAGCATGTCGAACTGGATTTCGGTGCTGGGGGTCGATGGCGAGGTCTCATCGCTCTGGCTGTCGATGGCGGCATAGCGCACCAGCCGGGTTTCCAGTTCCTGATCGAAACGATTTTTCATTGATGCTCACCTCTCTGACTTGGCGAGATGAGAATGCGCATTCGGGCAGGGAGTCAAGCCGATGGCTTGCCCGATTTGAGCACTCTGAAATTAAGTTTTCGTTATGTACAAGTCGAACAAACCCCTGTCCGGGGTTTGTACAACTCGGAAGATTTACGAACCCAGCTTCTTGCTGACCAATTCGTTAACGGCCTTCGGGTTGGCCTTGCCGCCGGTGGCCTTCATCACCTGACCGACGAACCATCCGGCCAGTTTCGGGTTCACCTTGGCCTTCTCAACCTGCGCCGGATTGGCGGCGATGATCTCGTCCAAAGCGGCCTCAATCGCGCCGGTATCTGTCACCTGTTTCATGCCGCGGTCTTCAACGATCTGCGCCGGGTCACCGCCTTCGGTATAGACGATTTCGAACAGATCCTTGGCGATCTTGCCCGAGATGGCATCCGACGAAATCAGATCAATGATACCCGCCAACTGAGCCGGAGACACCGGAGACTCGGTGATGTCGTGGTCTTCTTTTTTTAGGCGACCAAACAGTTCGTTGATGACCCAGTTCGCGGCCAGCTTGCCGCTGCGCCCCTTGGCGACCTCTTCGAAATAAGCAGCCGATTCCACCTCGGCGGTCAGCACCGATGCGTCATAGTCGGTCAGGCCGAACGCACTGATAAAACGAGCTTTTTTATCGTCTGGCAGCTCGGGTAGATTGGCGGCGATGTCATCCACCCACGCCTGTTCGATCTCCAGCGGCAGCAGATCAGGGTCCGGGAAGTAGCGATAATCATGCGCCTCTTCCTTCGACCGCATCGAGCGTGTCTCGCCCTTGTCCGGGTCGTACAGACGGGTTTCCTGATCGATGGTACCGCCGCCTTCGACGATGGCAATCTGACGGCGGGCTTCGACCTCGATCGCTTGCTGGATAAAGCGCATTGAGTTCATGTTCTTGATCTCGCAGCGTGTGCCCAGATGCGAAAAGTCCTGTGTTTCCTGATACTTCTCGTAAGCACCCGGCAAACAGATCGAGACGTTTACGTCTGCCCGCAGGTTGCCGTTCTGCATGTTACCGTCGCAGGTGCCCAGATAGCGCATGATCTGACGCAACTTGGCGATGTAAGCCGCGGCCTCTTCTGGTCCACGAATATCGGGGCGCGAAACGATCTCCATCAGGCAGACGCCGGTCCGGTTCAGGTCGACAAAGGACATATGCGGATCCATGTCGTGGATCGATTTGCCCGCGTCTTGCTCCATGTGGATGCGTTCGATGCGGACCATGCGCGCGGTACCGTCGCCCATCTCAACCAGCACTTCACCTTCACCCACAATAGGCTGATAAAGCTGGGAAATTTGGTAGCCCTGCGGCAGGTCGGGGTAGAAATAGTTCTTGCGGTCAAAGGCCGATTTCAGGTTGATATCCGCTTTCAGACCCAGCCCGGTGCGCACGGCCTGTTCAACGCAATACTCGTTGATCACCGGCAGCATCCCCGGCATTGCGGCGTCCACAAACGCCACGTTCGAATTCGGCTCGGCCCCGAATTGGGTCGACGCGCCCGAGAATAGTTTGGCGTTGGACGAGACCTGAGCGTGCACCTCCATCCCGATCACCAGTTCCCAATCGTGCTTGGCCCCGGCAATGGTTTTGGGTTTGGGCATTTCGTATGTCAGGTCGAGCATGGCGCGCCTCATTTCCGCAGAAGTCTAAGCCTGCGTATTAGGCCCGGCGCGCCAAAGGGGCAAGGGGCAATGGCGCTTTAGTTCCCCGAGAACTGCAGCCCTGACGGTGTAAAGGTCACACTCTGCCCACTGCGCAACTCATCCCGCAACAGATTGGCGATTGCCTTCAGCGCATCGCGGCGGCCACGGGCGGCAAAACGCTCGGCCGAGTTTACGCGAAGGCTGTTGTTGAACCCGTTTGCCGCGTGGGCCCAGATCAGCGGATGCAGTTCGGTCATGTGATCGCGGATCAGCCAGTTTGCGGCCTCGCAAATCTGTTTGCGGGCGATATCGGCGCGCGGGTTCTGGCCCATTCTGTTCTGCAATGTGACCGAGCAATAGGCCGCCAGCAGGTTGATTGTCTGCTGATCCGGACGACGTGCAACGATATCGCGCAAACCTTCAAGGAAGTACTCGACATCTACCCGCGCGCAGGCCTCGTCATCCAGCGCGATGGCGTCGAATTGCACCCAGGTATACCCACCCGCACCCCAATTTTTCTGGGTCCGTGCGGCGTTTCGCAAGGCTTGCACCTCAAGCTGTTCATAGCTGCCGAACCAGCGTGGCAGCAGGTGGCTGCCCATCGCGCGCATGTGGCGATGGTTCTGGGGATCCAGCGTGATCAGGGCCTCGTATTTATCAGCAACGCGGGTGCGCGGATCAATGTGTCCTGCCAGCAAGGCGCAATCCGCTGCAGCAATCGCCGGACTGTCGGGCAGCGCAGCGCGGCATTTCGGAAGCAGCGCAGCAGCCCGGTCGAAATGCGCGGCACAACGGGATTGGTGCAGCGCCGGCAGCGTGTCCGGGTGCGCCGTCCCGCGCCAGGCCCACGCCAAATCGATATGGGCCAAGGCAACCACAAGCGTGATCATCGGATCATCGGGATGGTTCTGAATCTCGCCTTCCAATTCCGAGATCCCGCCCAGCAGATCATAGTCTGACAGTGCTTTGCCGTCCGACAGCGCGTGCTCGGCCGCCAAAACCACATCGGACCGGGCCCCAAATGCCAACAGCTCGGAGATCGGCTGCCCGCAAGGGGTAGCCTTGCGCCCCTCATCTGCAGCGCGCATCTCCAGCGACAGTTCTGCCCACATATCCTGCCGCGCCAGATGGCGGCCACGTTCGATCACCTGATGCCCGATCGCATCATTTTCATCTGATTCTGCGATTGGGATATTCAACTGCCCCGAGGCGACAAGCCATGCAGTAGCATCGGCGACGGACGCAGGCAGAGGTGTAGGGGTGGGATCAGAAGAACCGACAATACGGGCGGCAAAAGCCTTCAAAGACCAAAACATGGCAAAACTCGAACTGGAACAAACTTGTAACCCGTCCAGTTTGCCAAAAAATCTGCTCAAATCAAGACTGCGTCGCGGAGAGCCCGTGATTCAGGTGCCAATGTGGCCCAGACTCCATGAATCGTTTCAGAAAACTCTAAAATGATGTCGTTCGACCGCGAATCCCGCCTGATTCAGGACCATTTCGAATTGCTTGTGTGGTGGCAGTGATTCATCGGGTAAACGCACGCGTTTGTCGGATTTCAGAACCGCTGAGACGCGCACCGAGAAATCCCACCGCGTGTCAAACCGGAATCGATCCACCTCGGACAGCTTGAGTTGTCCCTGACGTTGGCCGGTGTGCCAACGCAGGGTTTCATCGGTCAGCTCCATACCTGCGCTGGTGTCCTTGATGACATCCCACAGCGCGGGCAGGGTAGTCAGGGCCAGAAGCGCCATCAGCCACCAGACCGCGTTCAGCAGGATCATCAAAGCGATCAACATCGCGTAAACGCCGATCAGGATCAGAACCGTTCGCTGATTTCGGTTCTGTCGAGTGAACGTAAACGCGGTCATGCGCCCAAGATGCGCGTGACCATTTCGGTCGTGTCCCGGGACAGGTTCGGCGTGCCGGCAATGCGATTCAGTTGTGCAAGTATTAAGGCCTGACGGTCGGCGTCATAGCGTTTCCAAGTTTGGAACACGCTGCACATCCTGGCGGTGGTCTGCGGGTTTACTGGATCAAGTCGGATCAACCAGTCTGCCAGCAGCGCGTAACCTGCTCCGTTCGCTTGGTGGAAGCCTGCGTGGTTGCCTGCCAGGGATCCCATCAAGGCGCGGAAACGATTTGGGTTCTTCCAATTGAAATCAGCATGCTCGGTCAACCTGCGCGCGGTCTCAACCGATTTTTCCGGTCCGGTCATCAAGACCTGCATGGCGAACCACTTGTCCATGACCAGCCGGTCATGCTGCCATTGATCATAGAAGGCGGCCAGCTCACGTTCGCCTTTGCCCGCGCGTAGCAGACAAGACAACGCGGCCAACTGTAGGGTCATGTTGTCAGCACGTGCATATTGCTCTGCGGCCTTGGCACCTCCATCCAGTCTCGAGGTCAGCGCAAGCGCCGCGCTGCCCAAGGCGCGTTTGCCTGATTGTTCAGCGTCCGGCTGATAAGGCGCGTCCACCAGCGTTTCACTGTTCAGACGGGGGAGCAGGTCTTGAACGTGTTGCGCCGTGGCTTGACGCAAAGTCTCCACCGCTCGCCAGATCGCCATCGGGTCGGGGGTGATGCCCTTGTCAAATAGTGTTGCGGCCAGTTCCGATTGCGTCGGCAGACCCAGCATCAGTGCCCGGTAGGCCGGGTCCAGCGCCTCATTCCGTAGCACTGCCAGCAAGCCGTCAAGGTAGTCGGTATCAGGCGTTGCCTCATCGGTGATCATGCGCAGCAGGGTGTCCTCGGCTAGCGACCGCCCTGCCTGCCAGCGGTTGAACGGGTCGGTGTCATGAGCCAGAAGGAAGGCGCGTTCGGCATTGCTGATCTCATGTTCAAGGATCACAGGGGCCGAGAAATCACGCAGGATCGAGGGCACAGGTTTGGCCGCGAGACCGGTAAAGGTAAAACTCTGCTCGGCTTCGGTCAGTTCCAGCACTTCGGTCGTACGTATCTCGTCCCCGTTCGGGCCAAGCAGACCCACAGCGATAGGGATGACCTGAGGTTGCTTGTCTTCTTGCCCCGGCGTCGGCTCGGTCCGTTGGCGCAGCGTCAGGGTATAGGTGCCATCGGTCCAATCGTCGGCAACTGAGACACGGGGGGTACCGGATTGGCTGTACCAACGTTTGAACTGGGTCAGGTCGCGGCCCGTAGTGTCTTCGAATACTTTCAGCCAATCTTCGATCGTGCAGGCCTGCCCGTCGTGGCGATCGAAGTACAGGTCCAGTGCTTTGCTGTAGGCCTCATCCCCGACCAGCCGTTTCAGCATCCCGATCACCTCGGCGCCTTTTTCATAGACGGTTGAGGTGTAGAAGTTGTTGATTTCCTGAAAACTCTCGGGCCGGACCGGGTGTGAAAGTGGCCCGTTATCTTCGGGGAATTGCCGCGCGCGCAGGTCGATGGCATCATGGATACGTTTCACAGGAGCCGAGCGCATATCCGAAGTGAACTGCGCGTCGCGGAACACAGTCAGGCCCTCTTTCAGGCACAGCTGGAACCAGTCACGGCAAGTGATGCGGTTGCCGGTCCAGTTGTGGAAGTACTCATGTGCGATGATCGCCTCGATCCGTTCGAAATTCATGTCGGTCGAGGTTTCAGGGCTGGCAAGAACGGCGGAGGAGTTGAAGATGTTCAGCCCCTTGTTCTCCATTGCGCCCATGTTGAAATCGTCCACGGCCACGATGTTGAACACGTCCAGATCGTATTCGCGGCCATAGACATCCTCATCCCATTTCATTGACTTCTTAAGGGCTTCCATGCCAAAGGCGCATTTGCCTTCATCGCCGGGGCGGACCCAGAGATTTAGTTCGACGTCGCGACCGGATTTGGTGGTGAACTGGCCGGGATGGGCGATCAGCTCTCCGGCGACCAGCGCGAACAGATAGGCGGGTTTTGGCCATGGATCGACCCATTCAGCCCAGCCCTCGCCTTTGCCCGAAGGGTTGCCGTTCGATAGCAGCACGGGAAGGTCGCCATTGATGCGCACCGTAAAGGTAGACATCACATCCGGGCGGTCGGGGTAATAGGTGATCTTGCGAAACCCTTCGGCCTCGCATTGGGTGCAATACATGCCGTTCGACATATACAGCCCCTCAAGCGCGGTGTTATTGCCGGGATCGATCTCGACCACGGCCTCCCACACGAAAGGCGCGTCTGGAACCGGTGCGGTGAGGCCTTCGGTGGTCACCTCAGGCGTGATCACGTCGCCATCAATTGCAGCACGGATCAGCTTTAGCTCTTCGCCATGCAGAAAAAACGTGCGGTCGGTCGCTTCGGGGTTCGGGCGGAAGGCGATGCGGGAAGTGACGCGAGTGGCGTGTGCGGCCAGATCGAAGGTCAGATGCACACTGTCCACTAGAAACCCGAACGGAGTGTAGTCTTTCAGATAAATCGTTGTGGGGGCGGCGTCGCGCATCGGGGGCCTCATCGACTGGGAATCTGGCGCGACGTTATGGGCTTCGCGCGGACGCTGCAACCGATGTGCCATTGCCGCTGTTCATTTGAGACGGTTCGCGCTGGGTCAAATGCCCCTCATGTCGGGACAGAAGTTGCCTATCGGAAACGAACGCCCTAATTGAGGAGCGCATACAATGGCACACAATCGTAGGGGATTCGGAATATGAGCAGCAGAGAGACCCGCAACGGGCTGCAGATTGACCCGGTTCTGGTGGATTTCATCGAACAGAAGGCGCTGCCGGGCACGGAAGTTTCGGCAATTGATTTCTGGGCGGGTCTGGCGCTCTTGGCCAATGAGCTTGGGCCGAAAAACCGTGCGCTGCTGGACAAGCGGGCTGACATTCAGGGCCGGATCGATGGCTGGCACGCGGCGCGGCGGGGGTTGCCCATTGACGCGGCTGAATATCAGTCTTTTCTGCGTGAGATTGGGTATCTGGTAGAGGAAGGCGACGATTTCGAGATCGAGACAGCCAATGTCGACCCTGAAATCGCGCTAATCCCCGGACCGCAATTGGTAGTGCCGATCACCAACGCGCGCTTTGCGTTGAATGCCGCAAATGCGCGCTGGGGCAGTTTATATGATGCGCTTTATGGAACAGATGCGTTAGGCGATCTGCCGACAGGCAAGGCTTCTGACGCCGGGCGCGGTGCGCGGGTCATCGCCTGGGCCAAGGCGTTCTTAGATAAAGCTGTGCCGCTGTCCGACGGGTCCTGGGCGGAGGTCTCCGGGTTAAGCGTTAAGGACGGTGCGCTGATGCCGAAGCTCGCCGACCCGTCTCAGTTCGCAGGCTACGCTGGCGCAGCTGAAGCACCGGAGTTTGTACTGCTGCGCAACAACGGGTTGCACATTCAAGTCAAGATTGATGCGCATAGCACAATTGGCGCCACCGATCCTGCAGGTATTTCTGATGTCCGTTTGGAATCCGCGCTTTCGACCATCATGGATTGCGAGGATTCTGTTGCTTGTGTCGACGCGACCGACAAGGTGTTGGCCTATGGAAACTGGCTTGGCTTGATGGCCGGCAACCTGACCGAAGAGGTTACGAAAGGCGGCACAACCTTCACGCGCAAGCTTGCTGGGGATTTGGCCTACATGGCTCCGAATGGCACGCCAGCCACTCTGAAAGGTCGGTCGCTGATGCTGGTGCGAAATGTGGGCCATCTAATGACGAACCCCGCAGTGCTGGATGCCGAAGGGCGCGAGATTGGTGAAGGTTTGATGGACGCGCTCTGCACAACGCTGATCGCCATGCATGACCTGAAGCGCGAGGGCGGGAACTCGGTCAAGGGGTCGGTCTATGTGGTCAAACCCAAGATGCACGGGCCCGAGGAGGTGGCGTTTTCGGTCGAGATTTTCGACATGGTCGAGGACATCCTGGGCCTGCCGCGCAATACGGTGAAGCTGGGCATTATGGATGAAGAGCGGCGCACATCGGCCAACCTCAAGGAATGCATCCGGGCCGCAAAATCGCGCGTGGCCTTTATCAATACCGGATTCCTGGATCGGACGGGGGATGAGATTCATACTTCTATGGAAGCAGGCCCGATGCTGCCGAAGGGCGATATCAAGGATACGCCATGGATTGCGTCTTACGAGGATCGCAATGTGGATATCGGACTGGTCTGCGGCCTGAAAGGCAGAGCGCAAATTGGCAAGGGTATGTGGGCCATGCCCGATCGGATGGCGGACATGCTGGCGACCAAGATCGGCCACCCGCAATCCGGTGCAACCTGCGCCTGGGTGCCGTCACCTACTGCGGCAACGCTTCATGCAACCCACTATCACAAGATCGATGTGTTGGCGCGCCAGGATGAATTGGCTGCTGATGGGGCTCGTGGTACGTTGAATGATCTGCTGACCATACCTCTGCTGGGCGGTCGTAATCTCAGCGCTGGTGAGATCACCCGTGAGATCGAAAACAACGCACAAGGAATCTTGGGTTATGTTGTGCGCTGGATTGATCAGGGTGTTGGCTGCTCGAAAGTTCCGGATATCAACGACATAGGACTGATGGAGGACCGCGCGACCTGTCGGATTTCTTCGCAGGCGCTGGCCAACTGGTTGCATCACGATGTGGTCAGTCAGGAACAGGTGATGGCGGCGATGCAGAAAATGGCCGCGGTAGTGGACCGTCAGAACGAAGGAGACCCGGCCTACAGGCCCATGGCACCGGGTTTTGACGGGGTGGCGTTTCAGGCGGCTTGTGATCTGGTGTTCCGGGGGCGGGTGCAGCCCTCGGGTTATACCGAGCCTGTGCTGCACGCCCGTCGCCTGGAACTGAAGGCAAGTTTGAGTTAGGGGCAACGGCAGGTACACCAGGACGGTGCTCCCCCTCCCTCTCCCCCCACAGCAATATTTGGTTTGAGAAAAAAA